>CAILWD010000369.1 GCA_903837815.1 uncultured Chloroflexota bacterium
CGACCACCTGCTATCTCTTCGCGCGGACGATGAATCCAGCCAACCGTGATTTGGCGTACGTCGCTGCTATCGGTGCGGTGGGTGACGGCTTTTTCGTAGATGGCGAGTTGGTCAGCGAGAACCGCGAAGTTGCCCTCGAAGCCGTCCAACAGGGGCGGATGGAGATTCACAAACTGGAGCGCGGAGAGGAATACTTTTTGACCAGTCCCAATGGTCTGATCCCCGTCCTCGAGTTGAGCGACTACCTCGATTTGCTTGGCGGCGTAGGTTACTACCAGGGCGGACCCGACATGGGAATCCGCGTGTGTCTCGACGGCGTCTCGCCAGAATCCGACCGCATGGTGGAGGAATTAAAAGCCGTCCGCACAAAAATATTCGACGAGGAAATTTCCAGACTTCGGGCGGGGGCGTTGATCCAGACTCCTTGCATCCAGTGGTTCCACGTCGAGAAACGTCTCTTCCCGATGGGCGTGAAGATGATCGGCGCTTTCTGCGACGCCATCAAAGACACCGACCTGATCGACCCGAAAAAATACCTCGCGGGATTTCAAGTCATCCCCGATGAAATCCCCGGCTTTGGCGCAATCACCTTCAACGAGGTGAAGATATCCATGCGGGTTTCGGCATTCATGGAAGGGGAAATCAGGGCGGGCAGGGCGCTGGGGCTCAACACCTTCCTCCCCGAAGCGACGGGCAGGCTCGGCGGCTTTTCGGACGCATGTCATACCCTGACTGCTGCCACAACGGTGGCGATTGGCAGGGAAGAAAAATTAATCGAGGAAATGGAAAAAATCCTCAAAGGAGAATCATAAATGGGTCAAGGAACTGGTTTCGGAAAGACGATTTTGATTGGCGACCAATTTGTGCTGGATGAAGTCCCGGCGATTGTCTCGGCGATCTCCTACGAAACGCTGACCACTGTGGAGCGGATCGACGGCGAAGGCTGGGTGCTGGAAGACAACCGCATCGAGGCGCCGGGCTACAAGGAAAAGAAAAAGGAACAGCAGGTTGGCTCGATCAACCGCGTTCTCGAAGTGATGAACTTCGACGCCAAAAAGAACCCGATCAAAATCACCGTCGGCGGCGACCTGCTTGCGGGGAGCGGTGTGGGCGCCAGCGCCGCCAGTTGCGTTTCGCTTGCCCGCGCCTTGAACGATGAATTCAAGATGGGTTATTCCATCGAGCAGATTAATCACGTCGCCTGGCAGGGCGAGTTCCCCTATCACGGCGTCGCCAGCGGTGTGGACAATACCGCCTCGACCTATGGCGGACTTCTTCGCTTCTGGCTGGAAAACGGCAAGCAGAACTTCGAGAGAATCAAGACCCCACAGCCCTTTGAAATTGTTTTGTGCAACAGCGGCATCACCGCCAACACCGCCGCACTGGATGAATTCATCGAAGTGCAAAAGAAGGACAACGCCGCCCTCTTCCGCTCGCGGCTCGACACCATCATTGCCCAGGGCGCGGAGATGAAGAAGGCGCTCGAAGCCGGTGACCATGCAAACGTTGGCAGGCTCATGACCGAGAACCACAACCTGCTGGTCGAGATGGACATGTCTCACGAAATTCTGAATGCCCTTTGCAGAATTGCTCTCGATAACGGCGCTCTCGGCGCGAAGGTCACAGGCGGCGGCAGGGGCGGCTACATGCTTTCCCTGACCCCCGGCAAGGACCTGCAAGACAAAGTCGCCGCGGCTTTCGAGAAGGCAGGATACACGCTGATCATCAAGGCAACCATCGGCGGAAGTTAAGAGGATTTGATTGAATCAATGATCGAACAGTTTCCCCGTCCCATGATTCTGGCGCATCGCGGCGACAAACTCCACGCGCCGGAGAATACCCTTCCCGCCTTCGAGCAAGCCATCCAAAAAGGCGCCGACGGCATCGAATTGGATGTCAAACTTACGGCCGACGGTCACGTGGTTGTCATCCACGATTCCAAAGTGGAGCGCACCACCGATGGCAGCGGGCATGTCGCCTCTCTCACGCTGGAAGCCCTCCGCAAACTGGACGCGGGGAAATGGTTCAACGAAAAATTCAGCGGCGCGAAAATTCCGCTGCTCGAAGAGGTCTTCGAAACCGTCGGCAGGGACAAGATCATCAACATCGAGTTGAAGAATTACTCCAGCCCCTTCAACGACCTGGTACAGAAGGTTTGCGAGTTGATCCGTCGCCACAACAACCGCGAACAAATCATCCTCTCCTCCTTTTACGCCTCCAACTTGAAGGTTGCCGCGCAGGCTTTCCCCGAAGTTTCCCGCGCCCTGCTCGCCATGCCCGGCCCCGCCGGGCTGTGGGCGCGTTCCTTCGGCTTCATGTTTGGCGATTACCATGCGCTGCACCCACACACCTCGAACACCACGCGGGAACAGGTGCAGCGCGCCCATCGCATCAAACGCCGCATTCACGTCTGGACGGTGAACGCGCCCGAAGAGATCACCCGTATGCGCGACTGGGGCGTGGACGGCATCATCACCGACGACCCTGAAACGGCTGTCCGCGTTTTGGGAAGGGGCGGATGAATTGTTTTGCAGGACAGTCGCAAAATAACACAAGGCGTCGTTCATCGAACGGCGTCTGTTTTTTCATGGGCTGGGACTCTAAAGTCCCTGACTGTGAAACTCAACTTGTGTTATAAGGGGAGTTAATGAAGCCGCTCCGCATTTTGCTCCTCGTTGTTTTTATTTCTTCGCTGGTCACTGTTCCCGCGCGCGCGCAAACGCCCACGCCTTCCCCCGCGATCTCGGCGATCTTGAATTCCATGACGCCCGAAGAGCGCGTGGGACAGTTGTTTCTTGCCTCTTTCAACGGCGTGGATACCAGCGAAACCTCGCAGGTGTATGAACTCGTCACCAGGTATCACGTCGGCGGGGTGACGCTGCGGGCGGCGAACGATAATTTTGTCCCCGCACCCGATACCGTCGCGCAGGCTCAGATGTTGATTAATGGCATCCAGCAACTGGAATGGGACGCTTCGCAAAACTCGGTCACGGGCGAAATCGGTGAGGTGGGCGCAGACGCGGTTTACGTGCCGTTGTTCGTCGGCATCACCCAGGAGGGGAACGGCTACCCCACCGACCAAATCCTAAGCGGATTGACCCCCCTGCCGGGCGAAATGGCAATCGGCGCAACCTGGAATCCCGAACTTGCCCGCCGTGTGGGAGAAGTGCGCGGACGCGAACTCTCAGCCCTCGGATTCAACCTGTTCCTTGGTCCCTCCCTCGACGTTTTGGAAGCCCCCTCCGCTGCGGGCGGTGACCTCGGTTCCCGTGTCTTTGGCGGCGACCCGTTCTGGGTTGGCGAGATGGGACGCGCCTACGTGACCGGGCTGCACAACGGGGGTGGCGACCAGCTTCAAGTTATTGCCAAACACTTTCCCGGTGTGGGCAGTTCCGACCGCTTGCCCGAAGAGGAAGTCTCCACCGTCCGCAAATCGCTCGAACAGTTGAAGCAAATCGAACTGGCTCCCTTCTTTGCCGTCACCGGCAACGCGCCCGCGCCCGAAGCGGCGGTGGATGGCTTGCTGGTTTCGCATATCCGCTATCAGGGATTTCAGGGAAACATCCGCGCCACCACCCGACCCATCAGTTTCGACCCGCAGGCTTTGAGCCAGATTTTGGCGCTGCCCCAGTTCGCGTCCTGGCAGGCGGCGGGTGGGTTGGTCATCAGCGACGATCTCGGCACCCGCGCCGTCAGAGAATTTTATGAAACGGGCGGCGTGAAGTTCTCGGCGCGCATTGCCGCGCGTGACGCCTTCCTCGCGGGCAACGACATGCTCTACCTCGGCAATATCACTTCCAGCGACTTTCCCGATTCTCACGCCACTTCCATTCAGGTTATCGAGTTTTTTACCCAAAAATACCGCGAAGATCCCGCTTTCGCCCAGCGGGTGGATGTTTCTGTGGCGCGCATTCTCGCCGCAAAACTGGGGATGTATAAAAACCTGACCATCTCCAACGCCCGCATTTCCGAGAGCAGGCTGGCTGGGATTGGCTTTGCAACCGAAGCCGCCTTTGACGTGGCGCGAAGTTCCGCCACCCTCATCAGCCCCGAACGCCAGGACCTTGCCACGGTCATGCCGCTTCCGCCTCAGGCAAACGAGAGCATGGTGTTTGTTTCGGATACGACCGCCGTCAAACAATGTTCCACCTGTCCCGATCAGCCGTCGCTGGCTGTGGACGCCCTGCAACAAACTGTCCTGCAACTTTACGGCCCCCAGAGCGGCAACCAGACCGCAAACTTCCGCCTCTCATCCTTTTCCCTGCAAAACCTTGAGTCGCTGTTGAATAGTGAAGAGGTTCTTTATCTCGAAGAAGACATCAAGACCGCGAACTGGCTTATCATCTCATTTACCGACGCCGCGCAGGGACAGCCCGCTCTCATCAGCCGTTTCCTGCGCGAACGTCCCGACCTTTTGCGGAACACGCACGTCATCCTGTTTGCGTTTGGCGCGCCTTATTATTTTGATACCACCACCGTTTCCAAACTCACTGCCTATTATGCGCTTTACAGCAAACAGCCGCAGTTTGTGGATGTGGCTGCGCGGCTCCTGTTTCAGGAACTTACCCCGGCAGGCGCTTCGCCTGTTTCGATTCCCGCCGTGGGATATGACCTGATCTCGGTCATGTCTCCCGCCCCGGACCAGGTCATCCCGATTTCCCTCGACCTTCCGCCCGCGCCTGTCCCAACTGACCAGGCGATTACTCCCGAACCGACCCCGATTCCCCTCTTTCGGATTGGCGATACCATTGCCATCCGCGCCGGCGCCATCCTCGACCATAATGGCTACCCCGTTCCCGATGGGACGGTGGTGCAGTTCTCGATGATGTTGACCGGTGAGGGCGGCGGCATTCTCAAACAGGTGGAGGCGGTCACTACTCAGGGGGTGGCGCGCGCCGCCTTCGGTTTGGACAAGCCCGGGTTGCTGGAAATCAAAGTGACGAGCGAGCCTGCCGTCCTCTCGGAAGTTTTGCAATTGGATGTTTCGCAGTCGGGTGCTGTCGCTGTCACCGTGATCGCCCCCGAACTGACCCAGTCCATCGAGCCGACGCCCGCGCCCCCGGTCATCGTCGAAGAGGATGAATACATCTCGATTGAAGGCTACCCGCGTTTTTCGGCCTGGCTGCTTGCCATGCTCTTTATCGCCTTTGGCATGGGAATTGGGTACATGGTGGGGACGCGCCTTGCCGGCCCCCGCGCTGCATTCCGCTGGACGCTGGGGATTGCCATCGGCGGGCTTCTCGCCTACAACTATCTCATCTTCGGTTTGTTTGGGATTCTGAACTGGCTTACGGTCAGCGGGCTGCCGGGTGTGATCGTCTTCCTTTTTGCGGGACAATTGTTGGGCTTCACCGCGGGTTGGATCTGGTCGAAGCGATAGGATGTTGATTTTATAATTTTGGGCAAGGAGAAAATAAATGACAGCAAAGACAAAAACAAACAAGGAAAAACAACCTCCCATTCTGTTTGATAAAACGCAGGGGATTATCAAGCAGGTGAATAAACTGTTGGGCGGCACGCTGGTGACTTATTTCAACAACCCGCGTGGAAGCGTCTGTCACGATGATGTGCTTGCCTTGTACGAAGTGCTGGAGAAGATCGGCTTTCAGGAAAAAATCTATCTCTTCATCAAGTCCAGCGGTGGCAACGGGCAAGCGTCCCTGCGGATTGTGAATCTTCTGCGGCAGTATTGCAAAGAGGTGATTGCCGTCATCCCGCTCGAATGCGCCTCCGCCGCCACGATGATCACCCTCGGCGCGAATGCAATCCAGATGGGGCCGATGGCATACCTCACCCCGGTGGACACCTCGCTCACGCATTCGCTCTCGCCCCTCGACCGCGACAATGACCGCGTCAGCGTCAGCCTCGACGAGTTGACCCGCGTCGTCCGCTTGTGGCAGGCGCAGAACGGGGACGCGAAAGAGAATCCGTACCAGGAACTTTTCCAGCACGTTCACCCGCTGGTGATTGGAGCAGTGGACCGCGCCGAGTCGCTTTCGATCATGTTATGCAAGGAACTGCTCGCCTATCACATCGAGGATGAATCCGAAACGGACAGAATTGCCAATGCGCTGAATGCCAAATATCCGTCGCACGGCTACCCCATTTTGTTCGAGGAGGCGAAGCGTATCGGCTTGAAGGTCAGCCACCTGACGCCCGAAATCAATACGCTCCTGCTCGAACTCAACGAACTCTACAGCGAGATGGGACAACGCGCCACTACCGACTTCGACGACACCCACGCGCACGGCAACGAGATTCTCAACATCTGGGAATCGAACGGCGCGTTGGTCTATTACCAGCAGGACAAAGACTGGTTCTACCGCACCGAAGAGCGCCGCTGGATTTCGCTCAACGACGTCAGCCGTTGGCGGCGGGTGATGAAGGTCGGCAACAAGATCGAAAAGTCCGATTTGCATATTTCGTAACACCTCCCGTCCTGAGCAAAGTCGAAGGACGGGATATTAAAGAGCGTTTCGGCTTCGCTCAGCGCGAACTTAATCTGGGCTTCGGGATGACTTCCGAAGCCTATTTTGTTTTCTTGCTAAACCTGTGCAAAACCTGTGCAATCTGTTATACTCCACTCAGTCAAACGTGAAAACAAGGAATAACGGTGATGGCACAGCAAACCCAACTCAAATTTAACGACCCCGCGCCCAATGTGGAGTTGCTCGGCGCGGAGGGTCAGCCCGTACAACTCTCCTCACTATGGCAGGAGAAGCCGCTGGCGCTTTCGTTCACGCGCCACTTCGGATGCCCCCAGTGCAAAGACATGGTGGACCAACTTGTCGAGGCGCATCAATCCATACTCGAAAGGGGACTGGGGATGGCAATCGTTTCCCATGCTTCGGCGGAAGCGACCCGTCAATTCTGCGAACAGCGCGCGCCCGGCATTGCCTGTCTCGCCGACCCAGACCGCGCCGCGTATCACGCCTACGGCTTATATCAAGGCTCATTCTGGCAGACTCTGCTCTCGCCGCGAATCTGGTCATCCAACCGCAGGCTCGCGCGGACGAAGGGCTACAAGCCCGAACTGCCGCTTCCCGGTCAGGACGCGTACCAGATGTCGGGTGTTTTCATCATCGGCACGGATGGAAGAATCCGCCTGCCGTATTATTATGAAGACATCGCCGACCATCCGCCGGTGGATTTGATTCTGCACGGGATCATGGGCGCGAACTGGGATAAACCATACGACGCCAGGCCGCTCGCCTAATCAATAAGGGAAATCACAATGAGAAGTTTTTTTCTTGCAACTTATTTAGCCGTGAAGGAAGTCTTCCGCAATAAGGGACGCTTCTTCCTCGTGGCGCTGGTCATCGCGCTGATTACCATGCTGGTCTTGTTCATTGCCGCGCTGGGCGAAGGGCTTTCCAACGCCAACCGTCAGTATGTGGCAAACCTCGACGCGCAGTTGATTGTCTTTTTGGAGAAGTCCGATTTCCTCATCAACCCCAGCCGTCTCGAAACCAACACGGTCAAGGCAATCCGCCGCGTGGAGGGGGTGGCGGACGCGGGACCGATTTATATTTCCAACACGGAGATCGTCTCTTTGCCCGAACCGCTCAAAATCTCGATGTTGGGCGCGGAAGCGGAACGCCCCGGAATGCCCCCGCTTTTGGAGGGACGTTACTTCCGCGGCGGTTCAGCCCGTGAGGCGGTGATGGACATAGGCGTTGTCCAGCGTGCCAATATAAAGATAGGCGATGAAATCGAAATCCGCTCGACGCAGGGAACGGAGGATGAGTTCTACACTTTGAAGATCGTCGGGCTTGTGGACGAGCAGGCGTATTCCTTTCAGCCGACCATCTTTGTCCCCGCATCCACCTGGGAATTGATGCGCCCGCAGCCTGATTCGGATTTGAACGACGATACGCCCTACCCGAATGTAGTTGCCGTCAAATTGGAGAATCCGAACCAACTCGAAGCGATGAAGGTCAGTCTGGTCAGCCAGGTTTCCAACATCGAAGTGGCGGACATCCCAACCACTATCGAGAATATCCCCGGTTACACAGCCCAGCAGGGGACGGTGCAGACTCAGGGTGTGTTCACCCTGCTGATCGGCATTTTGGTCATCGGCGGATTTTTCCAGATTCAAATTTTGCAGAAGGTGCCGCAGATTGGCGTGTTGAAAGCCATCGGCTCTTCCAACAGCGTGGTGGGGCTGGCGGCGGTGATTCAGATTATCGTGGTGACGGCTCTTGGTGTGGGGATCGGCGGCGGATTGACGTACCTCTTCTCGCTGGGTTTTCCGCCCACCATCCCGCTGGAGTTCAACGGGACGCGCTCCCTGCTGGCGATTATCTTGCTGTTGGTGATTGGTCCGCTTGGCGGCATGGTTTCCATCATCTACGCTGTGCGTATCGAGCCGTTGAAGGCGTTGAGGTTAGGTTAATATGAATACAGTTGCTTTGGAAGTTCGCGATTTGGTCAAAACATTTTCACTCGATGGCACGACCATCAACGCGGTGGACGGGGTTTCGTTTCAGGTGAAATCTGGCGAGTTTGTGGCTTTGGTCGGTCCCAGCGGGTCGGGCAAGACCACCATGTTATCCATCCTTGCCGCCCTGCTCACCCCCACCAGCGGACAGGTGTTGATCGACGGTCAGGATCTGGCGCAAATGAACGAAAAACGGCGCGTCAAATTGCGCCGCGAGAAGATCGGCTTTACTTTTCAGTCTAATAATCTCATCCCATATTTGAGCGCGCGTGAAAACGTGGAGTTTATGTTGA
>CAILWD010000370.1 GCA_903837815.1 uncultured Chloroflexota bacterium
CAAAGACCTTCCTCACCATCCCCGACCTGTTTAACTATTTCTTGAGTGGGGAAATCTCCAACGAGTTTACCCACGCGACCACGACTCAATGTCTCGACCCACGCTCGCGGGATTGGGCAAAACCTGTGTTGGGTGCATTGAACGTCCCGACCCATTTCTTTGGACCTGTCACCAACCCCGGCACCCAGATTGGGACTTTGCTCCCGGATATTGCCGAGGAAACAGGCGCGGGCGGAGTCAGGATCGTGCTTCCCGCATGTCACGACACGGGCTCGGCAGTGGTCGCAGTCCCTGCAAGGAATCAAGATTTCGCGTGGATCAGCTCGGGGACTTGGTCCATAATGGGCGTGGAAGCCTCGCAACCTGCTTTGGACGAAAAGGCTCTGCGATACAATTTCACCAACGAAGGCGGCGTGTTTGGCACATGGCGTCTCTCCAAAAACATCATGGGCTTGTGGCTGGTGCAGGAATGCAAGCGGACGTGGGCACGTCAGGGTGAAGAACTTTCTTACGACGAAATCACGCGCCTTGCATCCGAAGCAAAGCCATTCCTGGCTGTCATCGATCCCGACCATCACAGCTTCCTGCATGCGGGCGACATGCCCGAACGAATTAGGAAATATTGCGCCGATACGCATCAACTCGTGCCGCAGACAAAGGGCGAGGTGGTTCGCGTTGCGCTCGAAAGCGTTGCCCTGCGATACCGCTGGACTCTCGAAAGGCTGGAGGAACTCACCGGCAAGAAGTTCGCGCCGATTCACATCATCGGCGGCGGGACAAAGAATCGCCTGCTGAACCAGTTTGCGGCGGACGCGACCAACCGCGTCGTGGTCACGGGGCCGGTCGAGGCGACAGCCATCGGCAACGTGTTAATGCAAGCCATCGGGCTTGGACACCTGAGTTCGCTGGCTGACGCGCGCGAGGTTGTCCGCGTATCATTTGAAGTCGAAGAATACCATCCTGCTCACAGCAGTGACTGGGATGAAGCGTACGCAAAATTATTATCGTTATTGGACTCCAATATCTCCTGATATTGGAGTGTGATTGAATCGTCAAAAGTCGGGACGCGAAGCGTTTTGACTCCCACGTAAGAGGTATAAAATGATTGAAGCACCCTATCCTGAACTTGATGACCTGCTCAAAATGATGGGCGAGGCAGGCAGACATCTGGCCGAAATCGAAGCCAGTGAAGGCGCGGCGGGAAATATCTCCGTTTGTATGCGCTCCCGCAAGGACAGCGGGACGATGTGGCACGTTGAACCCCGCACGCGTTTTCCGTTGGTCGAAGAAATCGAACTGCCGCAGCCCGTCCCCGAACTGGCGGGCGCGACCTTCCTCGTCAGCGGTTCTGGGCGCCGCCTGCGCGAAATCATCGACGAGCCGACAGCCAATATTGCCTGTATCGTTGTCAACGAAGGCGGAAAGACGGGAAAACTCCACACCTCGTATCACCGCCGTTTTGACAATGTGACCAGCGAATTCAACTCGCATCTCGCCGTGCATTATGATCAGGTCTGTCGGACAGGCACCA
>CAILWD010000371.1 GCA_903837815.1 uncultured Chloroflexota bacterium
GAAGCCGACGCTAGTTGCGAAGAAGCGGCGGAAACGGCGTTCGCGCTTTCCGCCACCTGCCCGACCGCCTCGCGCAAGCCCGCCACCATTTTGGCAAAAGCGTTTCCAAGTTCATCTTTTTCGGATTTGGGAGAGACGGAACTTGTCAGGTCATTGTTCGCAATCAAAGAGGCTGCCACACCCATTCCTTGCAGGTAATTGATCAATTCCTCGAAGGCTTTACCGATGTCGCCGATCTCGTCTTTTCTCAGGCGCGCGCTATCCTTTTCTGCCTCGCTTATATCGCGTGCCAGTTCACCCACAGACAGGGCGCGCGAAATTTTTACCAGCAAATTCAAGGGCACTGTAATGCTGCGCGAAATCACAATACCGAATCCAAATGCCGCCAGCATCGCTATCCCGATGATGGTCAACATAATAACGGTGGCTTGCTCTGCAGACTTTGTGTTTTCATCCGCGATGTCCTTCGCCGTTTTTACTTTGAACTGCATCATTGCATTGATTTGATCCTGGATTGCGCGCGCGCTGGCGTAGGCGTCGCCCAGCAGAATTTCGAGCGCCTTGTCGCTTTTGCCTGCCTTATCGAGGGCAACCATCTCTTCGAGATAGGGATCGAATTCCTTTTTGGCGGCCTTGTATTCTTCGAACATTGCCCTCATTTCATCGGTTTCAATGAGAGCCTCGTATTCAGCCGCCACGCTGTCCATTTCATCTGAAAGTGTCTGTATATTTTCATACTTCGTTTTTTCGGTTTCCTCGTCGTCGACCAGAATGGCATCGCGCATGTTGACACGAATCCGCTGAAAGGCGATCCCCAGCTCGTCTAATTGCATAATGGGAACCGTGTAATGCTCGTACAAGCGCGTGTCCGCCGCGTCGATCTGGCGGATGTAATTGATGCCAAAGCCCCCCACCACCGCGGCAATGATTGCCATGAAAACAAAGGCGCCAATCAATTTGACGCTGGTCTTTTGGTTGTTGAGCCACTTCATAGTTTTCTCCTTGGTTATTGTCCCTGTCCGAATAAATTGACGCGTCGGGGTTCGACTTTCCAGCCCGCGTTTCCGCGCATTTTCAGACGGTTTTTGATTTATTCAGCAAGCGCAAACAACGCCATTGCTGCAATTGTTTCGGGAACAGGCTTGGGGATGAAGATATCCAGTTCCACCCGCTCCGCAAGTCCGATATTGAAACGGCAGAGCGGGCAGTTTTTCATCGCCTCTGCCAGCAGACAACACTTGCAGATGGCAATTTGAGATTCGAGTTCTTCCTTTGCATTCATTGCATATTCTCCACACGTCGCCCGCGTCAAAACAGGACATCCGCTCCCTTTTATTCTAGGAAGACGCCAGGGTTTCCTTCATAAAATTGGACGTAAGAACGCGTTAAGATTGCGTGAATTTTGGCGCGGCTTTTCACCCGCTTTTTACAGCAAAATCTTCTGTGGCTGGTATACTGTGCTTGAACCAATGGAAACCGAGGCGCTTGTGAACACGCTTGAACTTCCCCACAATGAAATCGAACAGGTCGAACAGGACCTCCAGACTTCGCCGCCCCCACAGCGAAGCGAGACGCCCATCGAGCGGGTTGCCGCCCCGCAGGTCGAATCGCTTCCCGCTACTTTTTCAGGACTGACCTTCTCCTGCGTGTTGATTCCCCGCTTCGACGACCATTACCTCAGCGGCGACATCACCGACGATTTGCCGAAGTGGATGAGGGAAATCTGCATCTCCTACGGCTGGCGCATCGACGCCATCACCATCCGCCCCGGATACATGCACTGGGTAATGACGGTTCCATTCGACTCAAACCCCGCTCATTTCATGCGCCTGGCGCGGCGACAGACTTCCGAAAGAATCTTTGAAAATTACCCGCGTTTCAGCCGCAAGAACGTCTCCAACGATTTTTGGGCGCCGGGCTTTTCAGTGGCGGCGGGAAGTCAAATTCACACAGTCGACGAGATCGACAACTTCATCGCCCAAACCCGCAGGCAGCAGGGAATTTTTTAGGCGCAGGTTTTTACGTCCATATCCGCCCCGGAGGAAACTTCGGGGTTGTTTTTTAGCAGGGGAGATCGATTTTTAGCCAATCTTTACAACCCTTTCACGGTCAATTTACAGGCAATCTCATGCCGCCATGCTAAAGTTACGGACGAACACCCGCGAAAGGCAGGCAGATGTGATTTCCCTTACCCGCAGCAACGGCGCAAAATTCTATCTCAACCCGGAATTGATTCAAACGGTGGAAACCACCCCCGACACCGTCATTACCCTGGTCAACAATAAAAAAATCATCGTCAGGGATAAAGCCGAGGAAGTTGCCGAACGCTTTGTGGAGTATCGCCGCAAGACCTTGCAGCCGTTTACATCGTCCCTTCAATCTTCATCGGCGCCGGCCTGACGCTGGAATTTGCTTTAGTCATTCTCGTACACTGCGGAGTTATGCATGGATATTGCCACCATTTTGGGCCTTGTTGCAGGCTTAACCACCATCGTCGTCGTCCTGATCATGGACGGAGGATCGCCGGCTGAATTGTTCGCGCACCCGTCAGCCATTCTGCTGATCATTGGCGGCTCGCTCAGCGCCACCATCATCACATCTCCCTTGAAAACAGTTCTGAAATTACCTCAATTCGTCGCGCAAACATTCATCACGCACAATTTCGACCTGAAAGCAGTGATCGAACTGTTGACCAAACTGGCAGACAAAGCCCGCCGCGAAGGCCTGCTTGCGCTGGAGGATGACAGCAAAAAGGTCAAGGATAAATTTTTACAAAAAGGATTGATGATGGTTGTGGACGGCGTGGAACCCGATCAGGTGAAGGAAATCCTCGAAACCACCATCGAGCAGATGCGCGCCCGCCATAAGCAGGGCATCGGTTTCTTTACCGCCGCTGGCGGGTTTGCCCCCACCTTCGGCATCATCGGCACGGTGATGGGCTTGATCAGCGTTTTGAAACAACTGGATAATCCCAGCGCGCTTGGCGAAGCCATTGCGGCGGCATTTCTGGCGACCTTGTGGGGCTTGCTCATGTCGAACCTGATCTACCTGCCGCTGGCTGGAAAATTGAAGTCGAAAAGCGAGGAAGAAGCCCGCAGTCGCTACATGCAATTGGAGGGCATTCTCGCGATCCAGGCTGGCGAAAACCCGCGCATCGTGCGTGACAAACTGAGCGCCTTCCTGCCGCCTGCCGAATTGAAGGCGGGGGCAGAGGCGGGCAAGGCTCCTGCCAAGAAAGCGCCCGCTGGCGCAGAGAAGGCAAAGGCTTAGTCATGTCGTCGCACGGCGCGGAAGAACATGAGGAAGGGCACGATGAGCGCTGGCTCGTCAGTTACGCCGATTTCATTACCCTGCTGATGGTGTTGTTTGTCGTCCTCTATTCGATGGGACAGGTCAACGTGGAGAAATACCGGCGGCTCGCGGAAAGTATGCGAATTGCGTTTACCGTCGGCGGCGAAGAGGAAATCATCGACAAACAAATTAACCAGGCGGGCGGCACACTCGAAGACGGGACCTCGAAGCCGATTGTCATTCCGGGTATCCCCGAAGGCCCCACCCAGTCTGAGGAGGTGGCAGGACAGCTAACTTCCATGCTCTCGGCGCAGAACCTCGGCAGCGAAGTCAGCGTGCAGACCAACATCGAAGGGGTGTTGATCTCGCTCAGCGAGCGGTTGATCTTCAAAGAGTCGCAGACTGAACTTCCGCCCGAAGCCCTGCCCGTGTTGAATACCATTGCCGATATGCTTCGCCCCATCGACAACAAGGTGCGGCTCATCGGGCATACCAACAACCTGCCATCGACCAACCTGCTCTACCCCACCAACTGGGAACTTTCGCTGGCGCGGGCGACCTCGGTGGCGAAATATCTTTCAACGGCGGGGATCGCGCCCGATCGATTGATTATTTGCGGGCAGGGCGAGTACGCCCCCATCTTCCCCAACGATACCGACCAGCACCGCGAATTGAACGCCCGTGTCGATATCATCATCATCTACAAAGTGGACAGCAACGTCATCAGCCTGCCGCTCTCAGGCGCTGCTCCCTAACCCAGTCTTCGAGGTATCCATGCTGGACAAAATTCTGAAAATCCTGACGGTGATTTCGCAAGTTATTCTTATCATCACAGCCATCATCTCTCTGGTGACTGCGTACGTGGTCTTTGCCCCCGATGATCTACCCAAGCCCTTCCGCCTGGTATATGCCAACCCATTGACTGTGATGCCCGTTGCTGCCTCGGCAGAGCCCGCTGTCGAGCCAACAGCCACCGAAGCGCCGCATCAACTTGTGCCGGGAGAAGGCATCATGGTGGATATGTCCACCAAAATCATCAACCTGGTGGATCCCGGTGGTCACAAATATATTCGCGTGACGATTGTGGTCGAGTTTGCGCCCGACAACCCTGAATTCGAGTCTCTGCCCGAAGAGGAGAAAAACGCCTACCTGCTCGAATTCGAGGAGAAACTCACCTCGCGCCTGCCCATCATGGACGATACGGTCATCACCCTGCTCTCGACCAAAACTTACGAAGATTTGTACACCGCCGAGGGCAAGGAAAAATTGCGCATGGAAATCATGGGGCTCTTGTCGCAAAAAATGCCCGACCTGCACATCCTCTCGATCTACTTCACGGAATTTGTGGTGCAGTAGCCATGCTGGCTCAGTCAGAAATCGACGCCTTGTTATCCGGCGCCATTGACGTGGACCAACCCAGCGGGGAGGGCAGCGTCAACCTTGGCGAGATGATCAACCCGTCTGGCGACCCGGGCAAAACGCCCGGCAAGCGCGACAGGAAAATACAGGCATACAATTTTTGGTTCCCCGCCCGCTTTTCCAAAGACCAGATGCGTGCGGTTGAACTGATTCACGAAGACTTGAGCGAACGCCTGACCACTTCCCTGCCGACCTTTTTGCGCACCAACGTCCGCCCGCACCTGGTTCACATCGAACAGGGCAGGTTTCACGACTTCATTAAAGATTTCTCGCCCAACACCCTCTTTCATCTTATTTCCCTTGCGCCCCTGCCGGGGCACATGATTTTGACCATGAGCATGAACGTCAGTTACCTGATTTTGGAACAGCGGCTTGGCGGGAAGATCGAAGGACGCTTTAACGAACGCCAGTTGACCGAGATCGATCAATCGCTGTTGCGCGGACTGGTGGAACACATGCTGGGCGACATCAAAGGCGCGTGGAGCAAGGTCATCTCGCTCGAACCTTCGCTGGAAGACAGCACGGTCAACCAGCACTGGGTTCAAATGATGATGGGCAACGAACGCGTCCTGCTTTTGACCATCGAGATCAACATTCAGGGCGTCACCGGCACCATCAGCATTTTCATCCCGTTCAATATGCTCAAGCCCATCACCGATGTTCTCAACCCGCACATCTGGATCGCCGGACGCAAAGAGAACCAGCTCAATCCCGATGCCCGCCAGGTCGCCATGCACGCCATGATGAAGACATCCCTGCCGGTGACAGTGATCCTCGGCAGCGCCGACCTGCCGCTCAAATCCCTGATGAATCTCTCGGTGGGCGATGTCATCGAACTCGATACCAGCCTCGACAGCCCGCTGACCGTCCAGGTTGCCAACAAGAAACAATTCCGTGCCCGTGTGGGAAAGTCTGGCAAACGTATGGGGGTTCAGATTACAGGCGTATATGACGAACACGATGAACCACGCGCAGGTCTTTGAAAAGGAAAACAAAAATGGACAACGCCAATGTAGAAACCCAGGAAGTATCAACCCCCGCCGCTGTGGAAGCGCCCGGCGATGCCAAACGCGCCCGCGTCAATTCTTCGAACATCGACCTCCTGCTCGACGTGGCCATGCGGGTCACGGTGGAACTGGGGCGCACCCGCATGAAACTCGCCCAAATCCTCGAATTGCAGATGGGTTCGGTCATCGAACTTGACCGCCTTGCCGGTGACCCGGTGGACATCCTCGTCAACGACCACATGGTGGCGCGCGGCGAAGTGGTGGTTGTGGAAGATAAGTTTGGCGTCCGCATTATCGAAATGATCGCTTCGGGCAGCGAAAAGGCAAGGGCATGACAACCCGCCTGCTTTCCACCCTGCGCCAATGGTTTGAAGGCCTGACCGCGCGGCAGAAAATCTTTGTGGCATTGCTGGCATTCAGTTTAATCGCCACCCTGATCCTGCTGGTTGGCGATTCGTCGGTTTCCAGCGACCCGCTCGACACAACCCCCTTCTATTTCTTCAGTGCCTTCATCAAGTTGATCGTCGTCCTCCTGCTGATTTTCGGGGCGGCGGCAATATTTCGGCGTTGGATTCAGCCCGGAGCGGGAATCCAATCCAACCGTCAAATGCGGCTGGTGGAAACCATCCGCCTCTCGCCGCGTCAGGCGCTGCACCTCGTCAGCGTGGGAGGTCAGACCTTGCTCATCGGCGCCACCGACCAAAACGTCTCGCTCATCTCCCCCATCGAAGAGGATGCAAACGGGATGGAGTTCGGTTCCCTGCTTCAATCCATCAAGACAGGCGAAAATGAAAACCTCCATGTCTAAAAAGATTTTCACCCGCAGGCGGATGCCGCTCCTGCTTCTTGTGGTTTTGGTCCTGCTCCTGAGCGGATGCTCCACCCTGCCCGGCGCCACCCTGACCATCGACCCGCAATCTCCAGAGCCGACCAAAGTCACCTCCGGCGTTCAACTGCTGGTCTTAATGACCATTCTCTCGCTTGCGCCGACCATCCTCATCCTGGCGACTTCCTTCACGCGGATTGTCATCGTACTTTCGATGGTGCGTACCGCCATCGGCACGCCTTCGGCGCCGCCCAATCAGGTCATCATCGGGCTTTCGCTGTTGCTGACTTTTTTCATCATGGCTCCTGTGTACAAAGAGATGGACAAGACCGCCATCCAGCCCTACACCGATGGGTTGATAGACCAGGACACCGCGCTGGAAAAAGCGCAAATTCCCATACGCGAATTCATGTTCAAGCAGACCCGCGAGAAGGACATCCAGTTGTTTTTGGATTTGGGCAACGAGACCCAACCTTCCACCCTCGCCGACATCCCCACCCTGACCCTGTTCCCCGCCTTCGTCATCAGCGAATTGCGGACGGCGTTCACGATGGGCTTTGTTATCTACATCCCCTTCCTGATTATCGATCTGGTTGTTTCCAGCATCCTGCTTTCGCTGGGCATGATGATGCTGCCGCCTTCGCTGGTTTCCCTGCCCTTCAAACTCCTGCTCTTCGTGATGGTGGATGGCTGGTACCTGCTGGCGCGCAGTCTGGTGCTGAGTTTTAGCGGCGGCTCGTGAGGAATTATGACCGAAACCTATGTCTTGACCCTGGCGCAAAACGCCATTTTGATTTCGCTGATTTTGGCAGGCCCCATTTTGTTGATCAGCCTGCTCGTCGGCAGTCTGGTGAGTTTGGTGCAGGCGGCGACTCAAATTAACGAGTCCACGCTGATTTTCATTCCCAAACTGCTGGGCGTCATCCTCGTACTGGCTCTGCTCGGCTCGTGGATGCTCCAGCGGGCAACCACTTTCACCAGTACCCTGTTCAACAGCCTGCCAGAACTGGTTCATTGATTCGCCATGCCGCCCTTTAATCTCGATGACATCATCCAGTCGATTACGCGGTTGAAGCCAATGCCGTCCAATGTGTCTTTGATTCTGAGGGAAATCGAAAAACAAGACCTGACCATCGAAGAACTGGCGGGCATGATCGGGCTCGACCAGGTGCTGACGGCGCTTGTCCTGCAAATGTCTAACTCGGTCGCGCTGGGATATTCCCGCGCCTGTTCGACCCTCAACGAAGCCATCGTATACATCGGCTTGCAACGCGTTAAATCCATCCTGATCAGTTCTTCTGCCGCGGCGATGATGAACAACAGCCTCAAGGGGTACCGCCTGGGCTCGGGAGAGTTGTGGCAGCATTCGCTGGTGGTTGCCGTGACTTCCGAATGGCTGGCGCGGATGTTGCGCTATCCTGACCCTGAACAGGCGTATGTTTCAGGCTTGCTGCATGACATCGGCAAATTGCTGCTCGACCAATCGGTCTTGAACAATTACGGCAGAATTACCGATTACGTTGAAAAACGCGGCGTGCAAATCTGGCAGGCCGAGGAAAGAATGATAGGCATCGATCATGCCCGTTTGGGCGGGTTGATTGCCGAACACTGGAACTTCCCGGTTGATCTGGCGGAGGCAATTCGCTTTCACCATGCCCCCCCGTTTTCAAAGGTCAACCAGCGGCTGGCTGCCATCGTCAACCTTGCCAATTCGTTTTCCGAAGATTATCAACAGACCAAGTCGGCGTTGTTGAGTTTTCACCTTCATCCTGAAACGCTTCGCATCCTGCGGCTTGCCCCGAAGGAAATACAGGACCTGAAGTCGAAGATCAAAGCCTCCGGGATGTTTCCCGGCGATTAAAAGATTGGTTGAATTATGAAACGAGATCATCCGTCAGTTATCATCCTCGAACCCAATGCCATGCAATGCGACCTGCTAAAACTGGCGCTGACCCGCCACAGCATAAATCCCATCATTTGCCGCCAGCCCTCTGCATTGAAACATGAACTGGTTCAACACGCGCCCGACGTTCTGCTGGTCGACACCAACCTGCCCGGCATCAACGGACTGGATTTGATTGCCCAATTGAATTTCGACACTCTCTTGAATCGCACGCGGATTTTCTTTATCTCCTCGCTCGCCTTCCCCGAAGTGGTGCAAAAGGCGGCAAAAATCGGCGCAAGCGGATTCTTCGTCAAACCGCTCGACCCCGACCTGCTGGCGGCGCGGATTTTGGATTGCTGCAACCAACCTGCCTGATTTGGAGAAAATTCCATGCCCACCGCTCCGCTTCCACGTCCGCGAAAAAAAGCCCTGTTGATAGACGATGACCCGAAGTTGTTGTTTGGCTTGAAAGCTCTCATGACCCGCCAAGGTTATGATGCCCTTGCCACCACCGACGGCAACGAAGGCATTCGACTGGCAAAGGAAAGCCATCCCGACATCATCGTCTGCGACGTGATGATGCCGCCGCCCAACGGGTTCAACCTCAAGCGGATTCTAGCCAGTGACTCCGCCACCGCCGCCATTCCCTTCATTTTTTTGACTGCCCGAACCGTCGCCGCCGATAAAATTGCGGGGCTGGAGCAGGGCGCCGACGATTACATCACCAAGCCCTTCAACACCGACGAATTGCTGCTGCGTATCGAAGCGGTTTTGCGGCGCGATGAACTGGGTCACCAGCGCGGACTGCATGAGATGGAAGACATCATCGAAAAAATGCGCCACAGCATTTCCACGCGCCTTGGGCATGAGTTCCGCACCCCGCTGACGGTGATTCTGGCGAACCTCGAAATGGCAATCCGCGAAAAGTTTGCCGGCAGGCTGGAAGACCTCGACTGGTATCTGGAAAGCAGTCTCGAAAGCGCCCAGCGGATTTCGGCGCTGGTCGAGGATTTAATCCTGCTCGGCGACATCGACAACAACGCGCTCGGCTGCCAGCGGATTGCAATCAACCTCGAAGCGGCATTCCTGCGTCCCGCGCAACATGTCCTTCGCCATTATCAAGACAAACGCCTCGACCTTCATCTCTCTGTCGAAGAAGGGATAAAACTTCACGCCTCGGAAAATGAGTTTTCACGCGCCGCCATTCATCTGGTGGATAACGCCTGCAAGTTCAGCTCCGAAGGCGCGAAAGTCTGGATTTCGTTGAAGTGGAACGGGACGGGCGGCTGTTCGCTGGTCGTCGAAAACGAAGGCTCGTTCATTCCGCTGGAATTCCGCGAGAAGGTCTTCGAGCGTTATTACCAGATGGAAGAGGGCGACAACCGCGCCCATTTGGGGCTGGGCGTCGGCTTGACCATTGCCCGCGCCGTCGCTGAAGCCTGCGGCGGCAGCGTCGCCATCCTCGACTCGGAGGTCGGCTGCAAAGTGCGGATGATTTATCCGCCGTTGGGGAAACAGGCTTTTATTTGACCCATGCTTTCGATGGGCAATTCTTGAACCACTGAGACGCCGAGGCACGGAGTTTTCCCATTGGACTTTCTCTGTGTCTCCGTGCCTTCGTGGTTAGCCTTTTGGCTTTTTCAAGCCACTTATTATCGGCTGAATTTACGCATTCTTTAGTTTTGCTTCACCCGACCTTTACGGACGTTTACGGGGGAATCCGGTATCATCCTTTTCAGGATGAGTTATGAGTTTATCTGTTCTACAGGCGCAAATCTTCTTCCTCGCATTTACCCGCATTATGGCGGTTCTGTTGCACGTCCCCGCACTGGGCGGACAGAACATCCCCTCGCAGGTGCGGATTGGATTGGGACTCGTGCTGGCTTTGGTCTTGTTCCCCTCGCAGACCGCCCCCGCAGATGGCGAGATGATTGGCACATTTGCCTTCGGCGTCGCCATCGGCAAGGAAATCATCATCGGCACGCTGGTTGGATTCGCCGCCGACCTTGCCTTCGGCGCGATTCAAATTGCGGGTTCGGCGATGGGCATGGGCAGCGGTTTCGAGTCGGGGCGGATTTTCAACCCCTCGCTCGGCGAAGCAGGCTCGGCTTTCGACCAGATTTTCGTCATGACCGCCGCCATGATTTTCCTGATTCTGGATGGTCATCACCTTGTTTTGATTGCCCTGCACAAAACTTTTACCGCCGTTCCGTTGAACGGCGCTTTGCCGTTCAACGGCTTGGAAGCGGTTCTCAGGATGACCTCGGTCTTCGTCGCTTCGGGCGTCCACATGGCGCTGCCTGTCATGGCGTCCCTCTTTCTCACCGACCTGACCCTCGGCTTGCTGGCGCGGATTGCCCCGCAGGTGCAGGTCTATTTTCTCGGCTTGCCTGTCAAGGTGGTAGTGGCGATGATTGCAATGGGCATGACCTTTGCCGTTGTTTTTCCGTACCTCGGTTCCCTGTTCAAGGCGATGGCGGAAAACATGCTTTTGTTTGTGGAGTGACCCGCAGTCATGGCAGATAAAACCGAAGCCCCAACTCCCCACCGTTTACAGGAAGCCCGCGAAGAAGGGCAGGTGGTTCGCAGTCAGGAATTGATCACCGCCGTGGTCATCCTGATGGGAGCCTTCCTTTTGCGCGGACCTGGGGCACAGTTGGGACTGAACTTCGAGTCGCTCATCACCGACAGCCTGGTGGAACTGCCCGCAGAAATCAGCGTGGAATGGCTGCGCGGAACATCCTTTAACGTCGGCGCGAAAATCCTGCCTTCCTTCGGTTTGATTTTGGTCGGCGTGATGTTGGCTGGCACAGCGGTCACGCTGGCGCAGACTCAATTCCTGTGGGCGGGCAAGCGGATTGGCTTCGACTTCAAGCGGCTCAATCCCCTCGAAGGCTTCAAGCGGATTTTCTCGAAGCATGGCTTTTTTGAACTCTTGCGCGCGCTCTTCAAACTCGGATGGGTTTCATGGGTTGCCTACGGCTTCTTACGTTCCCGATTTGTAACCCTCATCTCCCTGACCCAATTTGACTTCGCCACCGCGGTGGACAGTTTCATCGAAATTTCCCTCTCGCTTGCCCTGCGCGTCGGCGGCATGTATCTCGTCCTCGCCGTTGCGGACTATGCCTACCAGCGCTGGGATTTGTACAAAAACCTGCGCATGAGCAAGGACGAAATCAAGCAGGAACACAAACGCTCCGAAGGCGACCCGTTGATGAAGAGCCGCATTCGCGGAATGCAGCGGCGCATGGCGCGTGGGCGCATGATGGCAAACGTGGCTAAGGCGACGGTGGTCGTCACCAACCCGACCCATCTTGCCGTGGCAATCGAATATCACGATGGAATGCGGGCGCCGAAATTGCTGGCAAAGGGGCCGTACCACGTCGCCGAGAAAATCGTCCAGATTGCGAAGGAGAACAATATCCCCGTCGTGCAGAATATTCCGCTGGCGCGTTCGATTTACAAGACCATCGAAATCGGTCACGAAATCTCCGCCGACCTATACCTCGCAATGGCGGAAGTGCTGGCGTACGTCTACAAACTTCGCGGAAAAACGCACTTCGCAACGACCAAACCCTAACCTATTCCCTATTACCTATTCACCTAGTTCCTAATCACCTAATCCCTATTTACCAATTACCACTTACCAACCACCCATGACCACAAACACCATCACCCCGCCCCAAAATCCAATCGTCGCCGCGTTGCAAGGACTCTTGCGCTCGAATGACATCATCATGGCGCTCAGCCTTGTCATTTTGGTTGGCATGTTGCTCCTGCCCCTGCCCGCCTTTCTCATTGACCTGGCGGTGGCGATGAGCATTGCCGCATCCATCGGAATTGTCCTGCTGACCATGTTCATCAAACAGCCGATGGAGTTTTCGGTCTTCCCGACGGTTCTGCTTTTGGTGACCCTCTTTCGGTTGGGAATTAACGTCTCGGTCAGCCGCCTGATTTTGCTCAGCGGCGAGGCGGGACAAATCATCACCACCTTTGGCAATCTCATCGTTGGCGGCAACTATGTCGTCGGCGTGGTCATCTTCCTGATTTTGATGATCATTCAGTTTGTGGTCATCAACAGTGGCGCGGGACGTGTGGCGGAAGTGGCAGCGCGTTTCACCCTCGACGCCATGCCTGGCAAGCAAATGGCAATCGACGCCGATTTGAACGCGGGCTTGATCGACGAGAATCAGGCGCGCGCCCGCCGCAAATCCATCGAAGCCGAAGCGGATTTTTACGGCGCGATGGACGGCGCGAGCAAGTTCGTCAAAGGCGACGCGATTGCCGCCATCATCATCATGCTGGTCAACATCATCGGCGGATTTGTCATCGGCGTTCTCCAGCGCGGCATGGATTTGACCTCTGCCCTGCAAACCTACGTCCTGTTGACCATCGGCGCGGGATTGGCGATTCAAGTTCCGTCGCTATTGGTTTCCGCCGCCGCTGGTCTCATCGTCACCCGCTCCACATCCGAGTCGTCGCTGGGGACGGAAGTCTCGGCGCAAATCTCAAACTTCAACGTGCTGGCAGTCGGCGCGGCAGTCGTCGCCTTGATGATGTTCGTGCCAGGCTTGCCGAAAGTCCCGTTTGCCCTCGTCAGCGTTGGATTGGGCGTGGGCGCGTTCTTCGTCAACCGCGTGCAGGCGACTGCCGCCGCCGTCGAGGAAGCCGCCATTCTGCCCGCCCGACCCGCCGAGCCCGAAACGCCCGAACAGATGTTGGAAATGGTGGTGGTTGACCCAATCGAATTGGAAATCGGCTACAGCCTCATCCCCATCATCGACGAGGATAACCAGGATAATTTGCTGCGGCGCATTACGAGTATCCGCCGTCAGTTGATGAGCGAAATGGGCTTTGTGCTGCCCGTGGTGCGAATCCGCGACAACCTGCGCCTGCAACCGCAATCGTATCGAATCAAGGTTCGCGGGCAGGAAGTGGCTTCAAGCGAAATCATGCTTGACCGTTTGCTTGCCATCCCTGGCGCGGATATCGAAGACCCGCTGCAAGGCGTTCCCACCTCCGAGCCTGCTTTTGGTCTGCCTGCGATTTGGATCAGCAACGCGGAGCAAAGTCAGGCGGAGTTGAAGGGCTACACCGTGGTCACGCCGCTTTCGGTGCTGACCACCCACCTGACCGAAGTGGTGCGCGGCAACGCGGCGGATTTGCTCAGCCGTCAACTGGTGCAGGAGATGTTGAATCAACTGCGGCAGAAGGCGCCCGCTTCGGTGGAAGGCGTGACCCCCGAACTGCTCAACCTCGGCGAGATTCAAAGCGTGCTGCGGAATCTGCTGCGCGAGCGGGTTCCCATCCGCGACTTGAGCGGCATTCTCGAAGTCCTCGCCAACAACGCGCCCCTGACCCGCGACCCACACATTCTGGCGGAAGCCGTGCGGCAGAACATGGCGCATACCATTTCATCGCAATACAAAGATGAAGCCAACACCCTGCACGTTTTCACGCTTGCGCCGCAACTCGAAACCAACCTGCGCCAGTCGCTGGTTTCTTCGGAGGGCAGTCCCGCCTTTCAAATCGACGCGAACCTGGCGCAAAAAGTTTTGCTCAAAACAGGCGAACAAATGGAAGCCCTCGCGCAACTTGGGCATTTCCCAATTCTGCTATGCCCGCGTGAACTGCGCCTCGCCTTTCGGCGACTGGTTGACCAATCGCTGCCCAACTTGATTGTGATGGCTTTCTCCGAAGTCGGTCACGGCACAAAGGTCAAGGCACATGGCATGGTGAAACTTGATTAAGAGATTCCATGTACACGGATTTGACGGATGACACGGATAAACACGGATTTTTGAAAAATAAAAAGAATCCGTGCCGCTCTGTGCAACCCGTGTAATCCGTGTACAAAAGAGGTTTTATGGTGACAAAAACATTCAAAGCCGATTCGACCATTCAAACCCTGCAACTGGTTCAAAGCGAACTGGGCGCGGATGCGATTGTGGTTTCGATGCGCGAAGTGCCGCAAGGTCCGCTGTGGAATCCGTGGAAGAAGTCGGCGGTGGAGGTGGTTGCCGCCGCGTCGCCGCAGAAACAATCGACGGTGGAATTTGTGGAAGAGATGCCCGAAATCGAATGGGACTTTTCACCGCCGAACACGAAGAAGGCTCCCGCCAAACTGCCCCCGCCCCTCAAGTTGAATCTGGCTCCGCTGGCGGGTTCATCCGCCCCGATTGTCGCAACGCGTTCGGCTCCCGAAGCAGAATCAGCCGTCGGCGACGCGAAGCGCGATGACCGCTACCTGCCGCCCGCGTTGAAAAAAATCCACGAGCAGTTGACTCGGCAGGGCGTCGAATCATCCCTCATCGAAGGCTTGATGGGCGTGGCGTTCGAGACTCTCAGCCCGTCCACGCTGGGCGATGTGGAGGCGTGTAAAAAATCCATCGTGCAGTTGATGGGCGCGGAGTTGCGCGTGCAAAAAGGCGCGGGGACTTTTGTGTCGAGCAATGTGCTGTGTCTGGTGGGCGCAAGCGGCAGCGGCAAGACCAGCTCGACGGCGAAACTGGCATTGTTTTTCAGTCAGACCTTGAAGAAGAACGTGACCTGGGTTTGCGCGGATACCGTCCGCACGGGCGCGGTTGCCGAGTCGCGGGCGTATACCGATGCGCTCGGCGTGACGTTGAAACTGGTGTACACCCCGCAGGATTTGAAGGAGATTTTATCTGCCGCGCAGCCGAACGATTTGTTTTTGGTGGACACGCCAGGCTACAACCCATGCAGCGAAAGCCAGATGGCAGAGTTGGGCGCGTTGCTTTCGGAGATGCCCACGCGGGTTACTTGCCTGGTTGCGCCCGCCACCACCAAAGAGGCGGATTTGTTTCAACTGTCCGCGTCGCTGGGGCTGGTCAAACTTGACGGTTTGATTTTGACCAAACTCGACGAGACGCACATCTTCGGTGGCGTGTACAACTTTGCGCGGCGGAATCAGGTTCCGCTGGCGTACTTCGCCACTGGCAGGGAAGCGGCACGTCACCTCGAAACTGCCGATCCCATGCGACTGGCCTCCGCTCTGTTCGGCAGGGAGTGGAACAAGTGAAACAAATTTGGTTTTGCCCCCAAATCTTGAACCACGGAGACACCGAGGCACGGAGTTCTAATTGGTTTTCTCAGTGTCTCTGTGCCTCAGTGGTTTGCTCTTGATTTTAATGTGTGACTAAAAGGAATCTTCAAACGTGGCAGAGAAGGAACCCGAAAAACAACCCAAGCCTGACGCCAAGCCGCCGAAGCCAAAGAAGGAAGTGGACAAATCCACCCTGCCGCTGTTGGTTGAGTTGACGTTTACCTCTGCCGTCATTTTATTGTCGCTGGTCTTTTTTACGGTGGTGGGCGTGTTGCTGTTCAGCAGTGCAACCGTCACCGACTTTATTCTCCGCGCTGGCGTTTCGACGCTGGTGATTGGCGTCCTGCTCCTCGTCATCGTCCGTCAGGTTTCGATGGGAGCGCTCACCGCGGGGCTGGGCACAACAGACAAACTGCCGCCGATGGATGAACCCGATGAAAACGAAATCAAAAGCCCGTTCAAGGTGAAGTAAGCCATGCTGATTCAAGAAGAAGCCGCCAATTTGCTCGATGAATTTCTCGTCAGCCGTTCCCCCGAACTGCGCGAGAAATTGGTCTTGCAGTCCGTTCCGCTGGTTCACTACCTGCTGGGGCGGATGGGAATCAGCAAGGAGCGCGGCAGTGACTACGAAGATTTGGCGCACCAGGGCTTGATGGGATTGATCGAAGCAGTTGACCACTTCGACCCGAAGTTCAATACCCGCTTCAGCACCTATGCCAGCCTGCGAATTCGCGGAAAAATCATGGACTACCTGCGGACGACGGACTGGATGCCGCGTTCGGCGCGGAAACGGGTGCGGACGATGCAGAAATCCATCACCACGCTCTGGTCTGAGAATTTCCGCGAGCCAACCGAAAGCGAGATCGCCGCGCACATGGGCGTGGGCGTGGATGAAGTTCAGCAGGGGCTGGCAGATTCCAGCCGCATGGTGGTTTCGCTCGACGTGTTGACCGAGGCGGACGCCGACGGCGAGTCTTCGCTCCACGAAAAATTCCGCGACGAAAAACAGGCAGACCCGTTGGATGTGCTAGAACAGCAGGACATGATCCAGGGTCTGACCTCCGCCATCGGCGATTTGCCCGAACGCGAGAAACTTGTGCTTTCGCTCTACTACAATGAGGAGTTGACTTTCAAGGAAATCGGCAAAGTATTGGACATCACCGAGTCGCGGGTTTGCCAGTTACACGCCCGCGCCCTCATTTCACTGAAAGCGATGATGAAACATGACTAACATTCCCCGCGTCTCGCTCGAAGATTCTTTGTACGTGATTCAACTGGCGCGTGAAACGGCGCTGGCGCAAAACCGTCAGGCACAGGCGAAACGCATGGCTCCGTTGGTGGAAGAAATTCGCGGACTGGTTGCCAATCCGCCGCAGGCAGTCACCGCCACGCCTTCCACGGGTGTGATGGGACAGTCGGACTTTCAAACCCTGCTGAATGTTTCGCAAGCAAAAGTTCACCAGTCCGAAACAGTGGAATCCACCGCCTCAGTTTTGGAACGCAACCGTTTGATTGGCGCGATGTCTGAGGCAAACATGTCTGATGTGGACATTGCCCGCCAGTTCAGCATGACCCGCGAGGAAGTGCAGTTGGTGTTGAAAGTTCAGCAGAGGAATCGATAGGGGCGGTGGCCCTGCCCTTTGGCTCATTCGGGGGCTAAGCCCCCGAATGAGCCAACCTGAATAGGAGAACCCATGATTAAAGGTCTTTACTCGGCAGTTTCCGCGATGGTGATGAACGCCGTCCGCCAGCAAACGTTGAGTCACAATATCGCCAACCTGCAAACCCCAGGCTTCAAGCAGATTCTCGAAACCTCTGGCGGATTCATGCAGGGGCAGGCGGTTTACACAACGGGCAACCTGAACGGCAGTCCCATCGAGTACGTTGGCAGCATGGGACTCGGCTCGCAGATTGGACAGGAGTATGTGGACTTTGGTCAAGGCGCAATGCAGAAGACCGACAACCCGCTCGATCTGGCATTGGAAGGCGGCGGATTTTTCACCGTGCAAACACCCGACGGAAACCGCTACACCCGCGACGGGCGTTTCTTGCGCGACGCTGAAAATACACTCGTCACGGTGGACGGCTACCAAGTCCTCGATGACGCGGGGCAGCCGATTGAACTGCCCGACGGCGAAGTGGCAGTCTCAGCCGAAGGCGTCATCAGCGTGAACGGCGAAGAAGTTGCCACGCTCGGCATTGGCGTCTTCGCCGACCCGATGGCTGAGTTGCAGCACACCGAAGGCAACCTGTTCACTGGTCCCGACGCTTCGACAGGTGAGGAAGTTCCGCGTGTGGCACAGGGCTATCTCGAAATGTCCAACGCCAACCCATCGCAGTTGATGACCCAACTGGTGGAAGTCGCCCGCTCGTACGAAGCCGCGCAGAAACTGGTGCAAAATCAGGATGAGTTGCTCGGCAAGACCATCTCCTCTCTCGGACGGATTGGATAAGGAGTTCTTATGGCTTCATCACTTTTTCACACGCTCAACATCTCGCGGCAGGACATCCTGACTCACATGCTCGATTTGGACGCGACCAGCGGCAACCTCGCCAACGTCAACACGGCGGGATACAAAGCCGCCCGCTCCAACTTTCAGGAAATGCTCGACGGGCAGGTGAAGCAGGGTTCGCTTTTGCAAGCCTCGCAACTGCTGACCACGCAAGGCACATTGCGGAACTCGGAAAATTCCCTCGATTGGGCGATTCAAGGCGAAGGCTTTTTCAGCGTGACATTGCCTGACGGGACTCTCGGTTACACTCGCGACGGTCAATTTACGCTGGACGCGGAACGCAACCTCGTCACTGCCAGCGGCTATCCGCTGGTTTGGGATGGAGCCATCGAGGAAGGCATGACCAACGTCAGCGTCACGGCTGGGGGCGTGGTCACAGCCACCGACGCCGACGGCGCAACTGTGGAAGTTGGCAACATCCAGTTGACTCGTTTCCCCAATCCCAGCGGACTGGCGATCAACGGCGACAACATCTTGCTCGAAACCGATTCCTCGGGCGCAGCGGAAGCAGGCGACCCTGGCGCGGAGAACTTCGGCACACTCGGCGCCTATCGCGTCGAAAACTCCAACGTGGATTTGGCGCAGGAACTGACCCGCCTCATTACCCTGCAACGCGCGCTCTCCATGTCGCTCAAAGCCTTCCAGCAGACCGACACGATGATTACCCAGGCAATTAATCTCCGCAAGGCGTAATGATTAAACACAAAGGACACTAAGTACACGAAGGTTAAAAGATGAAAAGCATTTCCTTTGTGTTCCTTTGTGCCCTTCGTGTTTGAGGTTTTTGCCAGTTGAACCTTCTAATGTTTTCAGAAACCCTGCCGATAATGACATTGTGAGAATCTATCTCGCAGGAGAACCCAGATTATGAGAATCGAAAACACCAACCTACAACCCCTTTCTGCTAAGCCCGCCGAAACTGCGACTCCCATCGAGCGCAGGGACGATGTGGGCGAAACCGAGTCCGCCCGCGCAGGACAAGACAGGGTTGAGATGTCGGAAACTGCCCGTCTGCTTGCCAAGGCCCGCACCACACTGGGCAGCACGGAAGATGTCAACGCGGAACGGGTGGCGCTCCTCAAGCAGCAAATCGAAAGCGGCGACTACACCGTTCAGGTTGGTGAACTCGCACGCAAATTATTGGCGAGGGTGTTTACGAAATAATTCGCTTAAACCCTTTATCCACAGATTACGCAGATTTTCACAGATTTTTCTTTTGGTCTTTTCTAATCTGTCTAATCTGTGGATGACTTCCGATAGCGTTTAATTTCTTTCAAGGACTTCCGAAATGGCAAACGACACGCTCAACAAAAACCGATTTGAACTCGAACAGGCTCTGGTGCAGTTGTTCAGGGCAATGCAGGAGTTGATTGCGCTCTCGAAGAAGGAGCGCATTTACCTGTTGAACGAACCCGACCAAATCCTGCAAATTGTCGAGGACAAGGAAGCCCTGCTCGACCGTGTGACCACGCTCGAAGACAAATGTCGTCAGGTGGTTCAGGAACTTTCGCTCTCGCTCAATTTGCGGGCGGAGGAAACTTCCATTCAATCGCTGCTGCCCCTGCTCAAAGACGAGGAAGCCAGCCGAATCAAAAACCTGTCGGATGGAATTCACAGCCTGGCAATTCAAGCGCGTGAGATGAATCACGCCAGTCAGGCGCTTGCCGTCACCAAACTCGACTGGCTCAAAGCCACCCAATCGTTTTTGATTGGAATCTTCCAGCCTGAGCCAGGCTACCGCTCGCCCAAAGATGGGACAAAGAATCAGGAAGCCGTCCCAGGCTTGGGCGTGGAAATCCGCGCCTGAGGAAAATCCCATGCCGACCATCTCGTCTGGAATCTCCATCGCGTTACAGGCAGTCCTCACCCAATCACAGGTGATGGAGATTGCCGGGCACAATGTTGCCAACGCCAGTACGCCGGGCTATCGACGGCAGTCTGCGGTGTTGGTTACGGGAACGCCCACCTCCATCAACGGGGCGGACCATTTGCTGGGAGCGGGACAGCGCGGCGGCGGCGTAACGATCGAAAAAATCCAGCGATTCAACCTTTCGTTTTTCGACGGGCGTTATCGCTCGGTTTCTGCCGAAGCGAAGAATTGGGAAGCGCAAAGCGAAATCCTCTCGCAGTTGGAAGCGACGCTGGCGGAAAACACCGACGACGGTTTGCTGCCCAAACTCGATCAATTTTGGGCGGGCTGGCAATCGCTTGCAAATGACCCAACCAACACCAGTCTGCGGACGATTTTGCTCGACGACGCTTCGGCTCTGGCGACAGCCTTCAACCGCCGCGCCACGCAAATCACCCAACTCCGCAGCGACCAAAACCTTACGGTGGGAAGCAAGGTGGAGGAGATCAACTCGCTGGCGGGGCAGGTGGCGCAGCTCAACGGCGAAATCTCCCGCGTGCTTTCGGTGGGGGAACAGCCCAACGATTTGATGGACACCCGCGACCTTGCCCTCGACCGCCTCGCTGAGTTGGCGGGAGCAGTTTCAAGCGAACAAAAAAACGGCGAAGTGATGGTTTCCATCGGCGGGCATGTGCTGGTGGTGGGGCATGATTCTTTCAAATTGGAAACCCGCGCAAACGCTGTCGATACCAGTATCAAGGATGTGTACTGGCAGGACGGGCAGCAGTTGACCCCGTCCACGGGCGAGTTGAAGGGGACGCTCGAAGTCCGCGACAGCGTTTTGACGGGACAGTTGAGCGGCTTGAACACGCTTGCCTCTGGCTTGATTACTCAAGCCAATGCGATTCACACCACAGGCTTCGGCTTGAACAATGCCACAGGTTTGAACTTCTTCAGCGGGACAAACGCCGCCAGTATCGCCGTCAACCCCGCGCTCGACGCCGCCAGCATTGCCACATCCAGCGCGACAGGTCAGGAGGGTAACAACGTCATCGCCCTGCAAATCGCTGGGCTGAAATCGGTCAAGGGTATGTCTGCGGGAACCGCCACGCTGAACGAATTTTACAACGCGCAAATCACCCAGTTGGGCGTCACCACGCAACGCGCCGCGAATAATTCCTACCAGCATGGTTTGGTCAAGCAGGCGTTGAGCGATCAGCGTGAATCGGTGGCGGGTGTTTCACTGGACGAGGAAGCCGCGAACATGGCAAAAGCCCAAAAAGCCTATCAGGCGGCGGCGCGGGTGCTGACCGCTTACGATGAAATGCTCAATCTGATCATCAACAACATGGGTCTGGTGGGAAGATAGGAGGCTGTATGAGAATCACCAACCTGATGATGACCAACCAGGCAATTCAAAATATGGCGCAAAATCTCGAAAAGGTGAGCAACTTGCAAAGCAAAATTGCCTCCAACAAACGCTTTCAAGTCCCGTCGGATGACCCGCTTCACGCCTCGACCAGTTTGAATCTGCGCTCGCAGTTGCAGACTCTCGAATCGTATTCTGAAACCGCTTCGCTGACCGAAAACTGGCAGACCGCCACCGACAACGCCTTCGACCAGTTGGAGCAGATTGCCGTCCACGCCAACGAGTTGATTTTGAGCAGCTTGAACGATACCCTCTCTGGCAGTGAACGCGCCAACACCCTCGGCGCTGAAATGCAGGAACTGATTGCAGAGGCGGTGGAGGTTGGCAATACCTCGGTCAATGGACAGTATATTTTTTCTGGTTACCAGGTCAATCAAAAAGCTTTCTCACTGACTGACGCCGCCGCCCCGCTTTTAGATTACGCGGGCAACCCGTTCACGCCCAAAGTGGTGAATTATCTCGGCGACACGGGCGTCATGCAGCGCAGTCTGGGGCCCGATCAATCCGTCGCGTTGAACGTGCGCGGCGACCAGGCGATTTTGGGCTTTTTGCAGAATTTGATTACCGCCTCCAATGCGTTGACTCAGAACAACGTTCACAATACGGGCAACCCGCTCACCGACCCGCTGACTTTGGAGTCGTCGCTGGGCAACTTGAAAACTTCAATTGACACCCTCGACCAGTATCGCACCTCGAACGGGGCGCGGCTGCGGCAGGTCACTTCGGCGTCCAACTTTTTGGAATCGGTCAAACTGGAAACCCAAAACCTGCTCTCTGAAAACGAAGACATCAACCTTGCCGAAAGCATTGCCCTGCTGGCCAATCAGCAGACCACCTACGAAGCCGTGCTGGAAGTCAGTCAACGCGCAATTTCCGCGCTTAGTTTGTTCGATTACTTGAGGTAGTGATTCGTCCTGAGCGCAGTCGTCCGTCCTGAGCGCAGTCGAAGGACATCCCCCGCGCTTCAACTGCACTCAGCGCGAACGGAAATATAAATTTGGAGTTCTGCCATGCTGGTCATCTCTCGCAAAGCAAATGAATCCATCGTCATCGATGACAAAATCACCATCACCATTTTGGGAGTGGATGGCGACAAGGTCAAACTGGGAATTGTCGCCCCGCGTGAAATGCTCATCCTGCGCGGAGAGATTCAGCAGGCGGTGCAGGAGCAGGTGAAGATTCAAGAGTCGCTGGCTGGCGAGGGAAAATCTAATGCGCTCGAAGGGCTGCGCGAGTTGCTGGCGTCTGAAAGCGTGGATGTGCCGCAGAACGAATTTCCCGCGTAAGTTTTTTCAAAATGAAAAACCAAAACGCCTCTTTCCATTTTTGGGAGGGGCGTTTTATTTCACCACAAAGGTCACGAAGGAAGTTTTGGGATTTTCCTTTGTGCTCCTTCGTTGCCTTTGTGGTTGAGTCTTTGAAATATTTACCCAATTTTTCGTTTCTCTTTACGCC
>CAILWD010000372.1 GCA_903837815.1 uncultured Chloroflexota bacterium
GCATTCAAATTTTTTAAGGAACCACCACATGAAACCGCCCCGAAGGTTTTCATAGTTCACCTTACTTTTTTATTTGCTGCCGTACATTTCGGAATCGGGACGCTGATAAACGCTGATCTGCGCTGATACATCGAGAAAAAATCCGTGTTTTTCTGCGTGAATCTGCGTCCAATTGGGTTTTGTACGGTGGAGAATTTTTTTACCCAAACCTTCATAGTCAAGGAAGGAAGCCATGGAGAATCCCATCAAACTGATAGAAAAGTATGAACGCAAGGGTTGGCCCTCTGTCAAGCGACCCGACATCAAGCCGCCTGCCGGCTGGAGCCTCTCCCTCATCACCTCCCTTGAACGGATTCGGTCTCACTCGCTTTCATCGCAGGGACAGATTGCCTGCATCAAGGATGGCGAGACACTTTCAGATGTTTTTACCATGTCCGCGAGCAGTGGCTGGCTTGCACGCATCACCACAGACCGTAACCTTGTAGCCTATTGGGATGACGAGATTCCCGAATGGTCATCCGATGGGAATTGGCTGGCGTTCTGCATCAAAGGACACGTCCACGTTGCCCCCGTTCTGGGTGGGTTGCCCAAAAAGATCACTGACTTCACTACATCCGCCAGCGCCCCGCGCTGGATGCCTGACTCGAACGGCTTGATCGTCACCGTGGAACGGAACGACGCCGACCAGTTGTTGCTCACCGACCGAGATGGTTCCTGGCCCCGCGCCCTGACAACTGACACCGTCGGCGACCACTGGGACGCCCGTCCCTCACCCGACGGGAAGTTGATCCTCTTCAACCTGCGCCGCTTCGACGACTTGAATCGGCTTGACATCGTTTTGCTGGAAATCGCCACAGGGAAACAGGTGACTTTGTACGGAAAGCCGTCCACACGAACATCGTCCGCCAGGTGGTCGCCCGATGGCAAGTGGGTTTCGTTCGTCTCGCAGGAAACGGGGCGCGATGAGTTGTGTCTGGTCAAGCCCGATGGCTCGGGATTGCACCAACTGACCAAAACAGGTCACGATGTTTTTCAGTACGAATGGTCGCCTTCGGGGAAGCAAATGCTGGTCGTGATCAATCGCGGCGGCTCGTTTGAATTGGAATTGCTCGAAGTCGAAACGGGCGCAATGTCCGCCCTGAGCGCAGTCGAAGGGCGTGGCGTACATTCAAATCCCAATTGGGCAAAGGATGAATCTTTCATCACCTTCGAGTTTGAAAGTCCGCTCCTGCCGCCCGATATTTATCGCATGGAACTTCCCAGCAAGCAGGTGACTCAACTAACCTTTTCCAATCCACCTGCGTTGCAGCGCAACAAAAAAGTCATGCCTGAAATCATCTCGTACAAAAGTTATGATGGGCTGGAGATTCCTGCATTTTTGTATCGTCCCGAAAAGCCCAACGGCGCGGCGATCGTTTACCCGCACGGTGGACCGAAAGATCAATATGGATTCTTTTGGGACGAACTGGCTCAGTATTTTACGGCAAAGGGTTACACCTACCTTGCCCCGAACTATCGCGGCTCAACTGGTTACGGCATCGAGTTTGAACGCGCCAACTACAACGACTGGGGTGTGGGCGATACGCAAGACTGCCTGCACGCCGCAAAATACCTGCGGACATTCAAGGAGGTCAAGCCTGACCGCATTGGCATTGCGGGCGGAAGTTACGGCGGTTACATGACCATCGCTTCGCTCTCGCGCGACCCTGAGTATCTGTTTGCCTGTGGCGTGGCAAAATATGGCGACTCGAACCTGGTTAGTTCGTGGGCACAGTGTGAAAAACGCCTGCGGCTTTACACAGAAATTTTCCTCGGTCATCCCACCGAGAATTTGGGCGTTTATCTGAAAGGCTCCCCCATCACCGAAGCGAAGAACGTCCAAAAGCCTGTACTGATTTTGCATGGCTTGCTCGATACGGTTGTCCCGCCCGAAGCTAGTGAAGAATGGGTCGAAGCGCTGCGCCGCGAAGGTAAGACCTTCGAGTACAAGACCTATGACGACGAGCCGCATGGTTTCCTTCGCCGTGAAAACCTGTACGATGTGTACGAGCGGATGGAGCGGTTCTTGGATTGGTATTTGTTGCCGGGGATTGGTAAGTAGTAATTGGTAATTGGAGTCCAAAGTCTCCTGACTTTGGGTTAGTCTTGTTTGAAGGCTGATGTTTTTTGTGAGGTAAAAATATGATTGAAAATAATTGCCCTGAATTGGCTACGCGCAAAACTGATTTTTTCAATTACGATGAATTGACTTGGGATGTGGTTGCGGATTTGCCTCGTGACACGCCGCTTGTCTTGCCGCTGGGAACTGGCTACAACCTTGATTTGCTTGCCGACCAATTGGGACATCCGCCCTGCGCTGGGCTTTTGCCGCCGTTCCCGTTTGGCTGGCGCGGCAGCGGACTGGAATTGCCCGAAGCGGTTTTTATCCCCTACATTGTCAACCTGCTGGACAGTTTGCGCGACGACGGTTTTACCCGCGTGTATTGCCTCGCGCCGCAGGGATTTGACCCGCAGTCGGGGCAACGTTTGGCGTTGAACGTTGAACGTTTGTCGCAACCCCA
>CAILWD010000373.1 GCA_903837815.1 uncultured Chloroflexota bacterium
CGGCGCATTCGGCGCAACGCTTTCATTGATTGCCGCGTTACTCCTGCCTCTTTGGACTCTGCTTGGAAGCAATTGGCTGTTCAATGGCGGAGAAACGCTGGCAGTTGCCGTCATCGTTGAATCCCTGCTGGTGTGGGGCTGGCTGCTTTACTTTCGCGCCATAGTGGCGCACGGCATGGACATCTCTGCCTGGTATGCGCTGACCACTCCGCTGGGCGCGGGCGTCTTTGCCGCCATGATGTTGACTTCTGCGTGGAAAGTGTTGTCAGGTCAAGGGGTGACGTGGCGCGGAAGAAAGTATCACTCGAAATAGCCCGCCCCGACGTTAACGTCGGGGCTATATTTACGAAGCCACCTACGGCGGCTAAATCCTTTTGAGTTTATCCCAAACCATCTTTGTTCATCTCCGTTCATCAACTTGACAAAAACACCCTGATTTGTTATATTTTGTGAAGTCGAACATAAAATCACAAAATATAACAACCATGACAACATCCTTAGACCGCGAGAAAAAAATCATCGAAATCCTGCAAAAGCAGGGCAGCGCTTCCATCCAGGAATTGGCGGAGGCTTTTGGCGTTTCCAGTATGACCATCCATCGCGAGTTGGATAAGCTGGCAGAGGCGGGAATTGTCCAGAAGAAACACGGCGGCGCGGCGCTGGCAACCCAATCCCCTGCTGGATGCGCCATGTGCGGCAAACCCATCTCCGAGCGGACGGTTTTCATCGTGCAGTTGGAAAGCGGCGAACAAAAACGCGCCTGCTGTGCCCACTGTGGGTTGATGATCCAAAGTCACGCCAAAGACGCCCAGCAATCGCTCACCGCCGACTACCTGCGCGGACATATCATCAGCGCCGATCAGGCGGTTTACATCCTCGGCAGTGAATTGACAATCTGCTGTGTGCCAAGCGTGCTCAGTTTTGGGTCACGACAGGATGCGGAAAAATTTCAAAAAGGCTTCGGCGGGACACTTGGAAATATGCGGGAAGCGGTTGAATATTTGCATCATTGAAACGGGACTCCGCAAGTTCTACTTGCGGACGAATGACATATCCAGAAGTAGAACTTCTGGACTCCCCAAAAAACAAACTTCAAAGGAAAACTCTCTCATGAAAAAAATATTATTTGCCTTGATTTTGACCTCCCTCCTGCTCACCGCTTGCGGCGCGAATATGCCAAACGAAGTTGCCGCAAAAGATTTCTGGGCGCGCGCGGGAATGAAAGATGGCAACAGTGCCGCGTACATGCTCATTCAAAACGGAACCGATGCGGACGATGATTTGATCGGCGCGGTTTCGGATGCGGCACAGGCGGTGGAACTTCACTTGAGCCAGATGAAAGCCGATGGCACGATGGAAATGCTTCAACAGCAGTCCATTGCTCTCCCTGCTGGCAAAGCAGTGGAACTCAAACCTGGCAGTTACCATGTGATGCTGATCGGGCTGACCCGCGACCTGAAAGCGGGCGATGAAATTTCCCTGACCTTGAAATTCAAGAACCGTGAAGATATTACCCTGACCATCCCCGTGAAGGACGCCGCAGGCATGGGCGGCTCTGGCATGGATGGTCACATGCCGTAAAACAAAAGGCTGTCAGGCGTGGACAAATCCACACCTGACAGCCTTTTTCAATTGTCGTGAAAGTTCTAAATTCCCGCGTTGCTGAGGATGTTGGAAAGGCTCGAGAGCGCGGCGGTCAGTTCGGGGTGGGTGATTTCAAAATGATCCATGTAGGCTTGAAAACGTTGCAGCATAGATTGCTTCGCCTCGGCGCGTTCCAGCAAATCGCGGATGTCGGCGGAGAGTTCGCGCAACAACGCCTGCCCCTTTTCGTCGTCAGGCTGAATTCCTTCAATCTCATTCTTTAGTTTTTCGAGTAGTTGGTCAAGTTCCTGATTCATGGTTCACCTCGTTTGGATGGAATGAATGGTCTTGCCTGCTTTAATTGTACAACGGTTTTACCTCAACAACTCTCCGTCTGCCTGCTCGATTTCCTGATAAATACGCTTGACCTCCTCCTTGATTTCAGCGGAGGCGCTGGGAGTCATCGAAATGAATTTCACCAAATCACGCGCCTGACGGAACAGGTCTTTGATGCTGGCGACATACGAAAAGTCACTGCGCCCGCCCTCGGTGGGGACGGGCAGGTCGCGGGCTTGTTGAATCAACTTGCGGGCGCGGACGACGCGTTCGGCTGCGGGGATGAGTTTTGCCATGAGTTTCCTTTTTCACCGCGAAGGGGCGAAGAACGCGAAGTTTTTTAATTTTTCTTCGCGAATCTTTGCGGTCTTCGCGGTGAGTCTTTTTAGTGTTTTCTGATTGCCCAGCCGAGATAGGAGGCTTGCAAGCCGCCCCCCGTCTGGAATTGGAGTCGGCGGCCGAGTTCGGCGAAGGTGAACAGTCCCAGCTTGCGGCGGATGAGCAAACCAGCAACTTGCAAATCGGGCAGGGCAGAGTTCAAGCCTGTCATGTCGCGGTTTTCAAATCCTACCTTCTCGAAGAGTGCGAGGATTTCATCGGGTGTGATGAACTTTTCCCAGACGTGTGTGTCTTTGGGGAAGAAACTGGTCAATGCGAAATCCTGGGCGGCAAAGATATTTTCCTTGCGTGATTCTTTGGTGCGGTTGATGGTATCGTAGCAGAACATGCCGCCCGGCTTGATGACCCGCGCCACTTCGCGGATTGTCTTTTCGAGGTCGTTCACATGTTCCAACACGTCGCAGCAAATCACCACGTCGAATTGACCAGTCTCGAAGGGCATATCCTCCCCGCTGCCCTGGCGGTAGTCGATGGTCAAGCCTTCGAGGGCGGCGTGCTTGCGGGCGGTTTCCAACGAAGGCGCGGAGGGGTCGAGTCCCGTCACGCGGCAGCCGAGTTTTGCAAATTCTTCGCTGAGGATTCCGCCGCCACAGCCCACATCCAGCACGGATAAAGATTCGGGGTGTCGTCCCAGTTGGCGGGTGAGGGCGTCGTGGAAATATCCGAAGCGGGGCGGATTCATCCCCGTCTTCAACAGGTGAAGAAAATGATTCTCATCCCACCATCCGCCTGCCTGCTGGGAATAGATTTCGTTATTGATTGACATTATTCGATGACCACGCCTTCGAGATTTTCTTCTGATTCGGGATACTTCATCTTCAAGCCTTCGAGGGTTTCCACCAAAATAGATGAGATAACCAGATCACGGTACCATTTGCGATTGGCGGGGATGACGTACCACGGGGCGTAGTTGGCGCTGGTTTTGCTCAACACGTCTTCAAAGGCTTCCATGTAATCATCCCAACGTTTGCGTTCGTCCAAGTCGCCGAGGCGGAACTTCCAGCGTTTGGTCGGGTCGTCGAGACGGGCTTGCAACCTTTCCTTTTGCTCGTCCTTGTCGATGTGCAGATAAAACTTGAGGATGGTCGTGCCGCTTTCGGCAAGCATCCGCTCGAATTCGTTGATCTGGTCGAAGCGCTTCTCCCAAACTTCAGGCGGGACATAATTATGCACACGGACCACCAGCACATCTTCGTAATGACTGCGGTTGAAGATGACCATTTCGCCCTTGCCCGGTACCTGCTTGTGAATGCGCCACAGGTAATCGTGGTCAAGTTCTTCGGCGGTGGGCGCTTTGAAACTCGCCACGCGCACGCCCGCAGGGTTGACACTGTCGAACACGCGGCGGATGGTGCCATCTTTGCCACCCGCGTCCATCGCCTGCAAAACAATCAAGACCTTGTGCTTGTGTTCGGCAAAGAGCAACTCCTGCAAGGCTTCGAGTTTGCCGTTAAGTTTTTCAAACTCCGCCAGCGCGGCTTCCTTGCCGCCTTTAAAGTCTCCCGTGTCGGCGGGGTCGATTTTCGAGAGTTTGACCTTTGCGCCGGGTTTGACCAGATATTGTTTCATGGGGTGTCCTCTTTTCTTTTCCGGGTTGGCTGGGATAATGATAATCGAAAAGAACAGGACATCCCAACTTAACTATGACCTGCAATCCCTCCCACACTCGGAACAGGTTTTGCTATGCAACGAAACGACCCCGCCGCAATCTGGGCAAGTCCATTTTTCTTTTTCTTCCCGCAAGTGTTCTTTCACCCCCACAGTCTTTGCGCGGACTCCATTCTCGATCAGGCTGATGTTGTAACTCTTCCTGTAGCGTTTGTCGATTTTTTTGATGAGAACGCAGGGGAAATCCTTGCAGCGGAAGCAAAACTTCACCCCGCGACTCTCGGCACAGGCTTTGATTTTGCACCGCCCGCAGTAGGCGGGTTGCTCCGCAGAATCGGCGTGGCAGCCTGCGCACGCATTCTTTTTGCGGACGTGGGCATAGCAGGCGGCACAAGTCAGCCCGCAGGGAGCCAGCATGGAAGAAGGGATGACCGTCATTTTCACGGCTCAAGCCTTGACCACAGGATGCCGCAGTACCGTCTTCATCTTATCAGGCGCGGCTTTGCGCGGGTCGCTGAGATAAATTTCGTGGTGCTTGCCGCCAATCGGTCCGACAGCGTCTTTTAGCCCATTTTCTGCCATAAATTCCCGCATACGGTCGAGGGTGGCAGGCTCGGTGGCATACGGCCCGATGTGCATGGTTTGGACGCACAGCCCTTCTTCAAATTGAGCCAGCCGCGCCTTGTCCAGCATGTCGCTGCCGCCCTTCTTCCTGTGGACTTCCTCCCGCGCCTGTTCGAAAACTTCAGCCGTGATGACCTCAGGCTGCATGATCATCAACGTATAAAACCAATTATCTTTCACGCGAATGTCGAAGTTGCCATCCTCCACCCACCACAACCCTTCGAGCGCCATCACGGGGTAATCCACCGCGTCAGTCTTGCGCTTTTTGAACATGAACTTCAGCGTGTACGAAATGCTGTACAACGCCTGTGTCGCCTCGGCAAATGACGGCGACTTGCCAGGCTCGGAGCCTTTTTCGATTCCCCCGTCGATCATCGCAAATTGCAGATTGGGAACCTGAGCGATTTCAATCTTCTTCGCCGAAGGCTGGTACAAATTCTTGAACTGTTTTTTCAAATCCAAAGTTTTCATCTTGAACTCCTTTTTACCTGTTTCCGTGTCTACCCTTCCCCCTTGTGAATTACGTCCTTCCCGTACTTTTCCTGTAGCCG
>CAILWD010000374.1 GCA_903837815.1 uncultured Chloroflexota bacterium
CCCGAAGGCGTGCTCATTACCCGCTGGGGAAAAGACCCGTTTGCGTTTGGCGCGTATTCCCACATCCCGCCCTTTGCCAGTGGCGATGATATTGACGCGTTATTCGAGCCAGTGGATGATGTTTTATTTTTTGCGGGTGAAGCCACACACCGAAAGTATCCCACCACCGTGCATGGCGCATATTTATCAGGAATTGCGGTGGCGGGACTGATTACCGAAGCGTAAAAAATAACGGGTATAGTGATTATCACTACACCCGTTTTACTTCTCACTTCTCACTTTTTGCTTTTCACTCATCACTCAAACTCAATATCAATCTCTTCGTCTTCCTTCCAATCGTCCATCTTCTCGAATTCGATTTCCCCGAACAACTCGTTTTGAACGGCGGAGATGCGATAGCGCTTGATCAGTTCCAGCATCGCCAAAAACGTAACCACGATTTCGATGCGCGTGGCTTTTTCGGTGATCAGTCCGCTGAAGGTCATGCGTTGGATGCTGCGCATGGTCTTGGTGATGAATTCGATCTTCTCGCGGATGGTGATGCGCGGCGCAGAGATAACCGTGCCAAGCGCTTCCTTCTTCTTTCCTTTGGTGAAAGCGGATTCTGCGGCGGCGAGCAAGCCTTCGAGCGTCAGGTTGGAGAGGTCGAGTTTGGCTTCTACTTTGGGTGGGGGAGCAACCCGCAGGTAGGTCCGCAGGTTGTTTTCCTGCCGCTCCATCATCCAGCCCGCGATTTCCTTGTAGCGTTTGTACAAAATCAGCAGTTCGACCAGTTCCACGCCGGGGTCTTCTTCGCCGGGTTCCCGTTCGATGGGACGCGGCAGCAGCGCCTCGGATTTGATCTGCACCAGTTTTGCCGCAATGACGAGAAACGAAGAAATTTCGTCGGGCTTCATTTGTTCCAGCCCGTGCAGGTACGAGAGATACTGGTCGGTGACTGATGCCAGCGAAATGGCGGTGATATTTAATTCGGCGCGTTCGATCAGGCTGAGCAACAAGTCAAGCGGACCCTCATACACGGGGGTCTGCACCTTGTAGCCGCTGATCTGATGCCCAAGCAAGTTTTCCATAGGGCGCGAATTATACCAGTGTATAATCGGCTTCATGTCCAAACTAACCCATCTCGACGAACAGGGACGCGCTCACATGGTTGACGTGGGCGCCAAGCCCGACACAGAGCGCGTCGCCGTTGCCTGTGGCGAAGTCCACATGAAAAAGGAAACCTTCGACCTGATCCGCGACGGTCAAATTAAAAAGGGCGATGTTCTGACCGTGGCGCAGATCGCAGGAATCGGCGCGGCGAAACGCACCTCGGAGTTGATTCCGCTTTGTCATCCGCTCTTCCTCTCCAAAGTGGATGTTGACCTAACCCTCGACGAATCCATCCCCGGGGTGGTCATCACCGCCACCGCCAAAGTCACCGGCAAAACGGGCGTGGAAATGGAAGCCCTGACCGCCGTCTCCGTCGCCGCGCTGACGGTGTACGACATGGCAAAAGCCGCGGAAAAGACCATGCGGATTCAGAACATCCGTCTTGTTGAAAAGTACGGTGGCAAATCGGGAGATGTAATCAACGTTGAACGTTAAACGTTCAACGTTTTGGAGAACCATGAACCGTATAAAAATCCTATTCTTCGCCACCCTCCGCGAACGCGCAGGAGTCAAATCTCTCGAACTCGATATTCCGTCGGATATGACCGTCGAGGGGCTCAAGGAGAAACTCTCCACCGACTATCCCAACCTCAAAGCGTCCATGCATGCGGTAATTCTCACAGTTAACCGCGAATATGCCTTCGAGGAAACGACGATTCCCCAAAATGCCGAAATCGGCTTGTTCCCCCCCGTCAGCGGCGGATAACCTTTGACCTTCGACTTTCAAACTTATGCAACCTTCCAACCTCCCAACCATCTTCTCCATCACCGAATCTGAACTTGACCTGGACGACCTGCTGGCTCAAGTGACGTTGACTTCCACCGGCGCGGCGGCAATCTTCGCCGGCATGGTGCGCGGCGAAACCAAACGCGGCGACGCCCATCAGACCGAATATCTCGAATACGAATCCTACATCCCGATGGCGGAAGCCAAAATGAAGCAGGTCGCAGACGAAATCCGTAAAAAGTGGCCTGTCATCGAAGGCATTGCCATCGTCCAGCGCATCGGCAGGCTGTATCCCAAAACGCCAACTGTTCTCATCATCTGTACCGCCGCCCACCGCGACACGGGAGTCTTCGATGCGGCGCGTTACGGCATCGATCGCTTGAAGGAAATCGTCCCCGTCTGGAAGAAGGAAATCGGACCCGACGGCGAGGAATGGGTGGAGGGAGATTACATCCCCCAACCGGGGGAATAGCGCTCCGTCACGTTTTCCCATTTGCAGGGTTTTTCAATTGAGAGTCACTTGCTTTGCGAAAGTGACTCTTAATTGAAAAAATCATTGTTGGAGGAAACATGCAGGAACGCATTGTTATCACTGGCATGGGGACGGTCAATCCGCTGGGATTGAATGTCGAAGAATCCTGGCGCAACGCGGTTGCGGGCGTTTCGGGTGTTGCGCCGATTACGTTGTTCGATTCTCACGCGGCAAAATTAAATGTCCACATTGCCGCCGAGGTCAAGAACTTCAAACCCGAAGCGTTTATGGATGTCAAGGAATCACGGCGGCGCGACCGCTTCGAGCAGTTTGCGGTGGCGGCGGCAAAACAAGCGCTGGAACAATCGGGACTGCAAATCACCGAGGGGAATGCCGGGCGCGTTGGGGTCATTATCTCGTCTGCCATTGGCGGACTGCAATCTTTGCAGGAAGCCGTGTTGACCAATCACATCGAAGGCCCGCGCCGCGTGACCCCCTTCCTGATTCCGATGTTGATGTCGAACGGCGGGGCTGGGATGACCGCCATCGAGTTTGGCATCAAGGGACCCTGCTTCTCCGTCGCCTCAGCCTGTGCCTCCGGCGCGGATGGAATTGGCACTGCGCTGATGATGCTCCGCACCGGCATGATCGATGCCGCCCTGACCGGCGCTTCGGAAGCCACCATTACTTCCACAGGCGTGGCCGCATTTGACCGTGTGGGCGCCATGTCTCGCCAAAACGAAAATTACTCACTGGTGCCCCAGCCTTTCGACAAGAACCGCGACGGCCTGGTAATGGGAGAGGGCGCGGCAGTGCTTGTCCTCGAACGTGAATCGGATGCGAGAAAACGCGGCGCGGTGATTCTGGCTGAACTGGCTGGTTACGGCGCAACCGCAGACGCCTATCACGTTACCGCCCCGCAGGAAAACGGCGAAGGCGGCGCGGCGGCAATCCGCATGGCGCTGGCTTCGGCAGAGGCAAATCTCGAAGATGTGGGATACATCAACGCCCACGGCACGGGAACCCCGCTCAATGACCAGGCAGAGACTCGCGCCGTGAAAGCCACATTTGGCGAACTGGCATACAAAATCCCCATGTCTTCGACCAAATCGATGACCGGGCACATGATGGGGGCGACGGGCGCGCTCGAAGCCATCTTCTGCGCAAAGGCTGTCTGCGAGGGAATTTTGCCGCCGACCATCCATTATCAAACCCCCGACCCCGACTGCGATTTGGATTGCATCCCCAACCAGGCGCGCGAGGCGAAGATCTCGCTTGCTGTCAGCAACGCCTTCGGCTTTGGCGGGCATAATGCGGTGCTGGCAATTCGGAAATATGTTTGAAATCGGTCTTGTACAATCAAAGGATGCGTGCTATACTCCGCACTCGCGTTTCAGATAAAATATAAAAGCCAAGTAAGGAAGAACGATCATGACAGACTTTATCAAAGCCGTCGAGGCTAAATCGAATGAAAAAATTCCGCAGTTGAACCCCGGTGATACGGTCAGCGTGCATGTCAAAATCAAGGAAGGTGACCGCGAACGTATCCAGGAATTCAAGGGAATGGTGATCCGCCTCCGCAAGGGCGGCAATGACGCATCTGTGACCGTCCGTCGCATGGCCGCCAATGGGATTGGCGTTGAGCGCACTTTCCTGCTCCGCTCGCCGCGCATCGACAAGGTTTCCGTCGAACGCCACGCCAAGGTCCGCCGCGCGCAGTTGTATTTCATGCGCGAACGCACCGGCAAGAGTGCGCGCCTCAAGCAGAAATTCAGTTAGGGTTTCAATGGAGACCCTAAAGGTCCTCCAGGGCCTTTAGGGTCTTTTTATTTGGAGATTCCCCATGCAAAAACCTTTGATCGGCATCACCACCCGCAATGGCAAAGACCCAGACGGTCATCCGACCACCGCGCTTCAACACACCTACACCAATGCCATCGTTCAGGCGGGCGGACTTCCCATCCTGATCCCTTCCATGTTGCCCGAAGAGGATTTTCTCAACCTGTATTCCCGCGTAGATGGGATTCTATTTACCGGCGGCGGCGATGTCTCGCTGGAATATTTCACAGGCGAAGGCCACCCGCGCATCGGCGAAGTGGACAAATCGCGTGACGTCACCGAAATTTCCCTGATGCGTACTGCCGTAAAAGAAGGCAAGCCTGTTTTAGGGATTTGCCGCGGAATGCAGGTCATGAACGTGGCTTTGGGCGGGACGCTCTACACCCATCTCTATGACCAGTTACCGGGCGCCCTTGATCATGCCTACCCCGGTGATTTGCGCCGTGTTCTGGTTCACCCCGTTAATGTGGATGAATCCACCCGTTGCGCTGAAATCTTCGGCGAGACGCTCTTGCAGGTCAACAGTTTGCACCATCAGGGGTTGAAGGACCTTGCGCCGGGGCTGCGCGGAGCCGGTTACGCTCCCGATGGACTTGTAGAAGTCGTGGAACTTCCAGATCATCCCTATGCGGTGGCAGTGCAGTGGCATCCCGAATGGCTGACCGACCAGCTTCCCACACGTCGGCTATTCAAATCTTTTGTGGATGCGGCAGGAAAGTAAATGATGATTGGTAACAGGGGATTACCAATCCTTTGTTTGTCATGCCTTCCGTAAATTCCCCCATCGGTGTATTTGACTCCGGCATCGGCGGATTGTCCGTCCTTCGGGCAATCCGCGTGTTGATGTCCGAGGAAGCAATTCTATATTTTGGGGATCAAGGTCACGTGCCATACGGTCCGCGCTCGATGGGGCAGATTCAAAATTTCTCAGAGGGGATTACAAACTTCCTGCTCGACCATGATTCCAAGTTGATTGTCGTCGCCTGCAACACGGCCTCTGCCGCTGCGTTGAGCTATCTACGCAGACGGTTTCCCTTTGTCGCTTTCGTTGGCATGGAGCCAGCGGTCAAGCCCGCCGCCGAGACGACCAAAACCGGCAAAGTGGGAGTGCTTGCCACGCCCGCCACGTTTCAGGGCGCGTTGTACGCCTCGGTGGTGGAGCGCTTTGCGGCAGGCGTCGAGTTGTTCCAGCACACCTGCCCGGGATTGGTGAGTCAGATCGAAAAAGGGGAGTTGGCCTCTGCCGCCACTCGCTCCATTTTGGAAGATGCGCTTCATCCCATGCTGGAAAAAAACATCGATACGGTTGTGTTGGGATGCACGCATTATCCGTTTGTGATTCCGCTCATCGAGCAGATTGTGGGGGAGAGGGTTCGGGTGATTGATCCAGCTCCGGCGGTGGCGAAGCAGGCCAAGCGTCTACTCGAAGCGGCTGGGATGAAGGATCAGACTCGAGGGCGTGCGCCTATCCGCTTTTTTACATCGGGAAGTCCGTCAGAAATGAAATCCCTACTCCCTGTTTTTCTGGGGGAAAGTGGAGAGATTGAACCAGTTGCCTGGAAGAGTGACAGCGTGATTGAATAAAAGACCTCGGTAATCTCAAAGACTTCCAGGGTTTGATTTTATGCCTTGAACTCTACTTGTGTCGCTTCGATATTTGCCGCTTTCAAAAAATTCACCGCATTTTCATCGACGCGGTATGCCGTGCCGTAAACGATGCGCACAATGCCCGCGTTGATGAGCGCCTTGGTGCAGTTGATGCACGGCAGGTGGGTGACGTAGCAGGTTGCGCCTTTGGTCGAGACGCCATGCAGCGCCGCCTGGATGATGGCATTCGTCTCGGCGTGGATCGTGCGTACGCAATGACCCTCTACCATGAGATGGCCGATTTCATCGCAATGTGACTGCCCGGCAGGGGAGCCGTTGAAGCCCGTGGTGAGGATGCGTTTTTCCAGAACCAGCACGCAACCCACAAAGGCGCGGTCACAGGTGCTGCGCTCAGAGACAGCGTAGGCGATCTTCATGAAATAAGAATCCCAATCAGGGCGCATGGTTTCTCCGTATAAATATTAACCACAAAGGGGACAAAGGGTCACAAAGGAAGCCCGAAAACAACCTTCGTGTACCTTTGTGACCCTTTGTGGTTGAGAAGAACTTACTCCACCGTCACGCTCTTGGCGAGGTTGCGCGGTTGGTCAACATCCAGACCGCGGATGGTGGCAATGTGATAGGCGAGCAGTTGCAGGGGGATGACGGTGATGATCGGCGAGAGCATCCACGGGGCTTCGGGAACCCACAGGACGTGGTCAGCCATGCCCGCGATGAGTTCGTCCCCTTCGGTGGCGACGGCGATGACCAGTC
>CAILWD010000375.1 GCA_903837815.1 uncultured Chloroflexota bacterium
GTCGCGAAGCGTGAGCAGGGTATCGTCCAGGTGATTGTATTTTTGCACGGTCTCGATCACATTGCGGACAAGGGCGCGCAAGCCGTCATCATCGGCGGGACGCTCGGCGCGGGCGCGGGCTTCGGCGGCATCGGCAAGCATCAGCAGGGCGGTTTCGCGCGAACTCGGTCGCGGACCTGGGTAACGGAACTTCTCGATGTCCACCTTGGTTGCGTCACCGCCAGCCGCCTGCATCGCCTGTCCATATTGATAGCGGGTGATGAGCGTGCCGTGATGTTCGAGGATGAAATCCTGCAGGCGTTCGGGCAGGCGGTGCTTCTTCGCCAGTTGCACGCCTTCGGTCACGTGGCGGATGATGGTCGCGGCGGACTCTTCGGGCGGGATGTCGTGGTGGGCATTGACGTTGCCTGGAATCTGGTTCTCGATGAAGAAGTTCGGGTTGAGCGCCTTGCCAATATCGTGGAACTGCGCCCCGACTCGGGTCAACAGCGGGTCGGCGCCGATTTTCTCAGCCGCCTGCTCCGCAAGGTTGGCGACCTGCAAACTGTGCTGATACGTCCCTGGGGCGTTGCGCAGGAAGAATTGCAGGAGCGGGTAATCGGGACGGGAGATGTCGAGCAGTTGGAAGACGGTGGTCAGACCGAGGGTTTGGGCGAGGAGATATTGAAGCAGGAGGGTGATGCTGGCGGCAGAGAATCCCGCAAAGAGCGACACGCCGACGAACTGGACAATCCCCAACAGGTCGAGGGTGAAGAAGGGCAGGCGATACGCCATCAGCACCACCAAGCCCGAAAGAGAGATGGCAGCTCCCGCCCGCAAAAATCCCCAAAAGCGGCGGACGGGTCCCAGCGCCAGCAAGCCGATCAACGACGAGAACATGTAATACGGCGCGAGGTCGAGCGTGTTCGACAGACCATACGACGCCAGCAGACTGAGTGGGATGGAAATGACCAGCCCCGTTTCCAACCCGAAGAGGGCAGTGATCAACAGTCCAGCCGCTTGAATGGGATAACCGTAGGGCGCAAGCGTGCGGTTCGTGAACAGCCGCGAGCCGAGCAGGAAGATAATAAAGATAAGCGCGATCACCATCAGGCTGCGCGCATCATTGACCACCACAGAACGTTTACGGCGATAGAAATACAGCGGCACAAAAGCGGCGGAAAGCACGATCACCGCAAGCGCGCCGAGCATATCCTCCCAACGCTGCCCAGGGTGGATCATACCCAACTGCTGGAAGGCTTCCATATCGGCGGGGGTGATGATTTCGCCCGCGGGCGCGATGGTCTCCCCCGCTTTGTATGTCCGCACCACAGGCTTCACAGCGTCCCGCGCCGCCTGACGCGCCGCAACGGTCAACTCCTCGCTGTAGAAACTGTTCGGCACCACGAAAGCGGACACCAGTTCCGTCACCAGCGCGGACTGCTGTTCGTTCAAGGTCAGGCTGACGGAGGAAGCGACGCTGGTCTGCGCGGCTTCGAGTTTGTCCTCGAGAATTGCGCGACGCATGACCTGTTCCAAAACCCGCAGCGCTTCGGATTGTGCAGACTCCCAACGGGAATCGGAGATGCCGACCACGTAATCAATCGTCTCCAGCTTCAAGCGGACATCGCTCAACGTGACCAGATTCGATTTCTTATCCTCAAGCGACAGTTCGGGATTCGTCCGCACCGACGTGATGTACTGCATGGCAGTTTGCAGCCGCTCGATTTGCTGGCGGGCGATGGCTGGGTCTGGTAGCGTGTAAACAGGCTGGACTCCGCTCTCGGCTGCTTTGCGCGCCTCCTCGGTCCGCACCTCGCTGACGTATTCGATGTCGCGCGGCGACTGCATGGTGTATTGCAGCACGACGCCAACGTCCAACGCCTGCGTGGTCGGGCGCAGGGTGACAGGCATGGTCAGAATCGCAAACGAGACGAGGCTGACTGCAAGAATCAAACTGATTTGCAGGACTCGCAGACGGGGGGTGGCGGGAAGACGGGGAGGCATGACAATAAGAAATGACAGTCACCCGCTACGCAGAAGTGACTGTCAACTGAACTTACTTCACAAGCAGTTCCTTGACCATGGAACTGATCATATCATTCGGGGCGCGTCCCGCCACTTTGGGCATGACGACCTTCATCACCTTGCCCATGTCGCCTGGGGCGGTGGCTCCCACCTCGGCAATGGCGGCTTGCACCAGTGCGCGCAGTTCTTCGGCGGGCATGGCTTGCGGCAGGAAGACCTCCAGCGTCTTGATCTCCGCTTCGTTGTCGGCGATCAGGTCGGGGCGGTTGGCTTTCTTCGCCTCCTCGATGGCTTCGCGGCGGTTCTTGATCTCCTTTTGGAGAATCGCCGTCACAGCCAGGTCGTCGAGTGTGGCGCGTTTGTCCACCTCGACCTGTTTGATCGCGGCAAGCACCATGCTGACCGTAAGTTTGCGAACTTTATCGCCACTCTTCATGGCATCTTTCATTGATTCTGTAAGTTGAGTTTTTATATCCATGATTTGATTATACCTTTTACTCTGAAATGGAGTCCGCAAGTTCTACTTGCGGAAAAATCCAGAAGTAGAACTTCTGGACTCCGAAATTACAAGTCGGTGAACTTGGCAAACATTTCGGGCGTGAGAAGTTTTTGCAGCAATTCGAACTCGTACACAGTCCGCTTGACAGCGGCGGCGCGGGCGTAGGCGAACTTCTCCCCCTGCTCATGCGAATCGAGGTTCATCTTGCCGTGGGAAGTATCAGGCAAAAGGGAAAGCGCAAAATTTCGCAGGAAGGGAACAAAATACAACGCGTCCAACGGGAAGTGGATTTTGCCAGAGTGAAGGCTTGGGCTTTGAATCAAGCTCTTTTGGACGGGATCAATTTCGGGCGGGGCTGGTTGCGCTCCCTTGAACTGATCCAGCCAGAGAGTGACGTAGTTTGTGTGCGAGTAAAAATCCTGGGCGGTGTGAGTCAGCCTGCCAAACGCGATCCACGCGGAGATCACGCCAGGCGAAAGCAGGGAGGCGATCACATGTCCGCGCTGTTCGACGATGTAGCGATTGCCCGCGTCGATGGCGTTGTTGTCGAAGTGAATCTCGTCGTGACCGATCTGGTTGCGCAGAGAGTCCTGCTTGCGGTTGGCGGCAAGGATAATTTCCAGCGCGCTTGGGCTGAAGCGAGAACCGAGGGCTTCAAGTGTCATTTCATCGTGGACGGGAATAAGCATGGGGAAATTATACATGAAGCCTTAATGCTATAATGCCGCCCATGACTTTTTACACAGCAAAAGGCGACGATGGCACGACGGGTCTGCTCGGCGAAGGACGAGTGCCGAAATACCACGACCGAATGGAAGCGATTGGCGCACTGGACGAAGCGTCTGCGGCGTTGGGCTTGGCGCGCGCGCAATGCAGCGCCCCGCAGACTTCTCCCATCTTGATCGAAGTCCAGCGCGACCTTTACAAGTTGATGGCGGAGGTCGCTGCCACGCCAGAGAATGCGAAACGCTTTCACTTTATTGACGAAACCCGGGTGAAGTGGCTCGAACAACAGACCGATGAACTGAGCGCCATCGTCGAAATGCCGAAGCAGTTCATCCTGCCAGGCGATACGCTGGGCGGGGCGGCGCTCTCGCTGGCGCGGGCAGTTGTCCGCAGGGCAGAGCGGCGGGTGGTCAGCCTCTTCGACGATGAGGAAGTGATCAACGCGGATTTGCAACGCTACCTGAACCGGCTTTCATCCCTGTGCTTTGTACTGGAATTGCTCGAAAATCACACCGCCGGAAAATCAACATCGCTGGCAAAGGAAAATAAATGACCGGTGCCGTCCTCAATGTAATTGCCGTGCTCATCGGCGGCACGATCGGGTTACTCTTCGGAGCGCGCATCCCGGATCGTCTCAAGGAAACTGTGATCGCAGGAATGGGCTTGTTTACAGGTGTAATGGGAATCCAGATGTTCCTAAAAACAC
>CAILWD010000376.1 GCA_903837815.1 uncultured Chloroflexota bacterium
ATAGTCAGGAGAAGGACGATGGACAGGAAAATGAGAAGCGCCAGACGCACGGTTTTTTTTCTATCCGTTGGGGTGGATGGTTTATCGGACAACCCGCCTCTGTAATCGTCGAGGGAAGGTGATTCTTCGAAAGACATTTTTTCCTCTTTTTTCCTACGGGAGCGATAGCATGTTAAAGCTGTCAAAACAGACCACGGTGCTATCCCAGGTGCGAATGCCTGCGCCGCCAGTGGGATAGGTTGAGTCAGTGGCGGAAAGCACCTCCTTACCATCCACATATGCCTTAAATTTGTTGCCTTTCACAGAAACGCTAACGTTGTGTTGCTCGCCGTACCAGTCGAAGTCAGGCGCATTCTTGACGGCGATGGGAGGGCTTAACTCGCGCCCATTGACCCACATCCGAAGGATAAAAGCTCCAGGGTAATAACCAGGATCGTATTGAAAAACATAGCCGGTCATGCCGGCGGGCGTGTTCTGCAGGCGGAATGCCACCCCATACCCATTTCCTGAAGTCAGGTTTGCACCATCCACACTGACAACGTAATCATCCTTGCTCGCCGAGACTGAGCAGGCATTCATCATGGTGGTGTAATTGGAAGGACAATAACTGCCATTCTTGATCGTACCAGGGCTGCCCGTCAGTGTCTTCCAATCCGAAAGGTTGGATGAAAAATCGTCCTTGCACAAGGGAGCCGGTTCACAGGCCTGCCCTCGCGAAACCTGGCCGGCAATATTGCAATATGTCTCTTTGAGAGAAATGCCGGAGAGTTTAAGCGCCAGAGCAATCCCCAAGCCTATCAGAATGATCAGAAGACCGTATTCGATCAAACCCTGTCCGCGAGAGCTTTCTTTCATGGTTCGCCTTTCCAGGGATCGTCTATCCTTGTCTTTGGCGCGCATACGCGCGATCCCGAACGCGCTTATAACCGTCCTTGACGTTTTGCGGCGGATTTGCACAATGAGCCTCTTTACTCCAATGATAAGCAAGGTCTTCGAACAATGCGCCGATGGGCCCGTTGGGGTCTTTGAATACGGGCGGCTTGCCGTAGGTGAGGGCGTTCACCAGCACATCGCCAACATTCGGCAGGACGATATCCACTTTTTTCTTGATGGCTTTTTCGATTTCAACCCGAGCAAGACCTTTGCCGGCAAAAATCCAATTGAGCAGTAATTTGATTTTCTCCGCAGGGTAGTCAAGTTTCTTGAAAACCTCCAGCGCCACGCTGGCAGAACGAACGGAGGATAGTTCGGGAGCAAGTAAAACCACAATGCGGTCGGCGGCATCGAGGGCGGCCAGGGTGGTGGCGCTAAAATCGTGGGGCAGGTCGAGGACGAGATACTCGAACTGGCTCTTGAGCAAACCAAGCGTGTGGCGCACATGTTCGGCATCGAGAACTTCCGCATCTTCGATGCGCTTTGGGGCGGCAAGCACGCGCAAGCCCGATTCATGGCTGACTAAAATCTGATGGAGCATTTCCACGTCAATTTCCTCTACGCGGGCGGCGGCCAGGTCGCTCCAACTGTTTCGCAGGGGAATATCGAGCATAAGGGAACTTTGGCCGTTGAGCATTGCCATATCCACAAGGCAGACAGGCGAAGGCCAGATTTGGGAAAGTCCAACCGCCAGATTAGCCGATACGTTGAAACGCCCACTCCACCGCGCAGGGAAAAGACTGCGGTTGTCTCTGCTTGAAGGGACACCTGCGGGGATTCTTGCTGCGTAAAACGGCGCAAAAGAACTTTGACACGGGCTAATAATTCCTGCGGGTTGAAGGGCTTGGCAATGAAGTCGTCCGCGCCAGCTTCGAACGCTTTCAAACGCTCGTCTATTTCGGTAAGGGTGGTAAGGATGATGATGGGCAATCTGGCCGTATCGGAGCGGGCGCGTAACTGACGACATAATTCGTAGCCGTCGACATCGGGCATCATCACATCCAAAATGGCCAGCACGGGGCGGACTGTTCCAATGTCGGAAAGCGCCTGAGCGGCGCTTTGGGCGGTAACAACAGTATAACCCGCAGGCTGCAACACAGCCGCAGCCATCTTTAAGTTGATTTCATTGTCATCTACAACATAAATCGTGTCAGGCATGTGTGATTTTCTATTTTACGAAAGTGGAAGAAAGAGATGAATAAACTTATTATACCTTAGCAGACGGCGCGCAGAGTAGCGCAATTATTGGTATTAAAAAACATGATGATTTACCAGCCCCCCATTGACACATCCCCCCGCTCCGCCTAAAATTGCGGATATGAACGCCAAACCCAGCTTTCCAATGGTGATAGATACCATGGTCATGTCCACACAAATGGATATGTTTTGCCGCGCCGACTGGAGAGCACGTTAGGTCTACACACCTGAAATGAAAACGGGCTGTCCATTATGCGGGCAGTCCGTTTTGTTTGTAAAAGCAGTTAATGGAGAATGAATTTCAGGCAACCGCTCGACCTCAATCCATTAACCATAATCCAAGATCGATTACCCAGATACGGAGTTACTTATGTCTGAAAATATTCTCATCGCCGTTGCCTGGCCCTATGCCAATGCCGAAATCCATGTCGGGAACTTGACCGGGTCCCACCTGCCGGGAGACATTGCGGCCCGCTTCCACCGCTTGAAGGGGAATAATGTGCTAATGATCACCGGCACCGACTCGCACGGCACGCCCGTCACCATGAGCGCCGACAGGCTCGGCAAGCCGGTCGAGGAAGTCTACAAGTTCTACCACGAAGGCTTCATTGACCTTTTCCAACAGATCGGCATTTCATACGACCTCTACACCACCACTCACAGTCAAAACCACTTCAAGGTTTCGCAGAGTATCTTTCTTGCCTTGAAGAAAAACGGCTTCCTGTTCACCAAGGTCGAGCCGCAGTGGTTCTCGCCGGGACTGAATCGCTTCCTGCCCGATCGTTACATCGAAGGGACCTGCTACATCTGCGGGACCGAGGGCGCGCGCTCCGACCAATGCGATGCCTGCGGCAATGTGCTCGACCCTGCGAAACTGGTCAACCCGAAGTCAAAAGTCGAAGGCGATACGTCCTCGCCCGAATTGCGCGAGACCGAACACTTCTACATCGACCTTTCCAAACTCGAACCCGATGTCAAGAAATACCTGCAAGACCGATCCAGCTACATGCGCGATACCGTGCTGGGCGAATCCCTGCGGAAGATCGAAGCGGAAGGACTCAAGCCGCGCGCCATCACCCGCGACCTCGATTGGGGCATCCCCGTCCCCGTCGACGGTTGGAACGGCAAATGCCTCTACGTCTGGTTCGAGGCAGTCATCGGGTATCTCTCCGCTCCCATCGAGTGGAGTCAGGTTTCGGGTAATGGCGAAGCCTGGCGCAATTGGTGGATCAATCCACAGGCGAAGCAGTTCCACTTCATCGGCAAGGACAACATCTTCTTCCACACCTCGCTCTGGCCCGCCGAGTTGATGGGAGTCGGCAGCGCGTTCATGGAAATCTTCGCGGGCGAGGAAATCCCGTTGATCGTGCCGTTTGATGTGCCAGCCAACCAGTTCATGAATCTCGAAGGGAAGAAGATCAGCGGCTCGCGCAATTGGGCTGTGGGAGGACGCGACGTTCTAACCCGCTTCGACCCCGATGCTGTTCGCTACTACCTGACGGTGAACATGCCCGAAGCCAAGGACAGCGATTGGGATTGGGCGGAGTTCGTGGCGCGCAACAACAACGAACTGGTCGCCACCTGGGGCAATCTTGCCAACCGTGTGCTGTCGTTTTGTTACAAACATTGGGAAGGGCAAGTTCCGAGTGTGGATGTGTCTGCGTTGCGCGATGCCGACCTCGAGTTGTTGAAAACCATCGAAAGCGGATTCAACGTCGTGGGAGCGGAACTCGAAGCGGTGCGGCTGCGCTCGGCTTTGAGCGAAGCCATGAAACTTGCCACCGTTGTCAACCAATATCTTGACGTCAACGCCCCGTGGAGCGCGGTCAAGACCGATAAGGACTCCGCCGCAAAGACGGTCTATACCGCCCTCAAAGCGATTGATTCGCTCAAGGTGATGTTCGCCCCCTTCCTGCCCTTCACCTGCGAAAGACTGCACGGTTTCTTCGGCTACGAGACTCCGCTCTTCGGCGAGCAATATACCGAGTCTGTGAAGGATTCACTTGGCGAACATTTGGTGTTGCGATACCGTCCCTCGACTACACTCGGGGTGAACTGGAAACCCAGCGAACTCCAGCCGGGGCAGAAGTTGAATCAACCTGCTCCGCTGTTCAAGAAGTTGGAGCCGAGCGTGATTGAGGAAGAACGGGCAAGATTAGGGAAAATAATCTGATATAAAAATCCGCGAGGGGGTACCTCGCGGATTTCACTAATCGTCATCGCTGCCATCATCCCCGCCACCATCATCGTCTCCTCCACCGCCGTCATCACCGCCGCCGCTGCCACTGTTATCATCACCGCCGCTGCTGCCACTATTATCTTCGCTTTTCCCAGAATTATCGTCGCTTTTGTCGTTGTCTGAGTTGTTGGTGTTGGAGTCGTCATTCGATACGTTATCATTTGACCGATTTTCGTTGCGGTTATCGAGATCATCAGGGCTTTCTGTCTCATTGCCGGCAGAGTTTTCGTTTTGGCCTTCCGCGCTGGCGTTATCATTATCATCGTTATCGTCATCCAGTTGCCTGCCGCTTTTGTCGTGACTGTTTGCTTCGTCTTCGGTTCCAACTTCTACCGGTTCGCCAACAGGCACAAAGGTCCCGTCGAGTAGAAGTTCAATCGTGTCAACATCTACAAACCCCTGCGCGTTGGTATGCCCGTTGACAATCACCGCTGCGCCATTTTGCAGGGTCGATGGCGGAAGGAGCGAAGTATCGAGGATGGTAACCCGAATACCCGACACGTACGTGACGCCGTTGACCTCCATGTAAATCCCCGCAAACTGAATCGTCTCATGCCTGCCGCTCAGAAGCAATTCATTGACTTCATGCAGTCTTTCGTTTCTAAAGGAGTGTACAAGCGTCTCGCGGACACCCTGATTGAAGGCAAAGAAAAGGCGCAGGTTTTCCCAGGTCAACTTGACCGGGTACAGGTTCTCGCCCGGCAAGGCTGAAGATGACGCGCGCACCAGTCCCGTTCCACTGGAGAGGAACAGGGTCGCCAGTGTAAAAGCAATGGCAAGCCGCTGAAAGATTGGAATCGCCCGCTTGCGTGGAGCAACCTTCGCTTCGCGCATTTGGGCGGCATGTTGCAAAACCTTTGCGCGTCCACGGCGGACAGCCTCAGGGGAAGGATCCGCAACCGCTGCGCCATGCGCCCGTGCCATGAGGGAGGCATTCAGGATCGGTCGCAATTCGGCGGCAAGGTGAGGATGTGACCGAAGAACGGCATCCACATCCGCGCCGTTTTCGATTTCTTGCAAGCAAGTTTCCAATATGTCTAAAATATCAATCATAATTCACCTCGCCAAGTCCACGCTGAAGGGCGGCCAGCGCACGGAACTGGAGAGCCTTGACCGCGTTCACATTCTTATCCATAAAAGTCGCAGTCTCTTCCAGGGAATATCCCTGCCCGAAGCGCAAGGCAAGGACGTGTTGTTGTTCGGCGGTCAGGCGGGAATAGGCTTCATTTACAACCCGGTTTTGCTCCCGCTGGTCGACCTCGGCAGCAAGGCTGGGGCCGTGGTCGGGCATGGAATCTGAGATTTCCTCTTCGGGTCGGCGGTATTTGCGGCGCAGATGATCTGCGACAACGTGGGACGCCGTACTCATGAGCCAGCCTTTCAGATTGGAGTTCGGGGAATTCCTCTTCTGGGCGGCTTCCAGCAGGCGTACGAATACGTCGCTGGCGATGTCTTCTGCAAGGGTCTGGTCTCCAACCCGATACAGGACGTAGCGATAGACCTCTGAAAAATACTGGTCGTATATCGCGCCGATCGTTTTTGCGTCCAAGTCTTGCAGGCGTTTCAAATCCTGCTGTTCATCCGTTTCAGGCATCGTAGACAAAATCCAAACCTCGAATTTTTTTGCATCGACTTCAATGTGCATATGTTATCACGGTTCAATCACCTGGAAAATAACCGCCTGTTCATCGCGGTAGACCTCGACCAGACCGGGGTCGTCGGCGGCCCGTTTCAAAAAGTTCCCGTGATTTAAGTCGGTGTGGATGTAGCGGGCCGAAAACCGCTCCCGAATCAGATTCGAGGGATGCTCCACCCTGCCGCGCGTGATATCGACCCATACATCGTACAGGTCGGCATCGTACAATTGCAGGTATGTCGGGTCGAGACCGGCGAGGTAGGTGTTGTGCGTGTTGTAGAAAAATAAGCGTTGAAAATCGTCCCAGTCAGTTTGGAAGACGCGCTCTCCGGGCGGGGTGTTTTCGGCCAGCCAGTTTGCGGCGCCTTCATAGAGCGTGTAGGGTTTGGAGTCTATGATGCTCTCCTGCGCCGCCGGAATTGATTTCGCGATCCCCGCCGAAACCGCCAAAGCCAGAAGTATGATGGGCGCTGCCCCGCGTAAAAGGGGCCATTTCGAACTGTTGGATTGAGGCTGCTCATCGAAAAGCGGAGTCCAGGCAAAGGCGGCAAAAATCAACGCAAAGGGCGGGAAATATTCCACAAAGCGACGCGCCTTGAAAAGCATCACAGCGAAGAGCAGGGCAAGCAAAAAAGAGGCGGTTGTCCGCAAGTCCATTTTACGGCCAGACAAACCCAATGCCAGCGAGCCGCCGGCAAAGGCAATAAGCGCCGGCAGGGAATTTCGAAGCAGTTGTTCCGTATCGTACGGATACCATTCATTCCCCACGCTGACGGAAGTTGCGTCCTGCAGTTTTGGTAAAAGGTGATGCCAGGTAAAAATCAGGTTGTCGGGAAAATATGGGTTGACGACCAGTCCAAGTCCGATGCCGATCCCCGCCCAAAGCAGTGGACGAAACTCCAGCCTGCGTTCCAGCAAAAAGATGGAAGCGGAATGCAGGGCGGCGACAGCCAGCATCAGCGGAAAGGCATCATACATCCAGACATAGAGAAAAGATAAAATCGCAAGATGTTTGTATTTTCCTTCCAGAATCCAGGCAAGCCCCAGAACCAGCATTGCGAATGACAGGGATTGAGCGCGAGTGATGGACATGCGGTAAAGAAAAGCATCGGAAATTCCCAACAAGCCAACCGCCCACAGCCACGCCAGCGGAAGTTTTTGTCGATGGAACAGATACCAAACCGAGAGGAAGGCAATCGCAGAGAAAGTCACTGCCGCCCATTTTGCCCCCAGGCGCAGGTCGCCAAACGTAAAGGGCATCAATGCCACATGAAAAAGAAAATGATGGTCGTAAAACTCATTCTCGTTGAGAATGCTCAGCGGCAGCCAGGGAAAGGCAGGCTTGAGGCTTTCAGTCCGCATCAGCCAGGCCAGTTTAATATGATAAAAGCCGTCGTTATCAGGCATGTCTGGCGTGGAAAATTGAATAGCGGACATGCCGGCAAAGAAGACGAGGAATAGCAGAAGCGGGATGAAGTATCGTTTTGACATGGTAGTTTTCCCAAAAGGCCGCAAGCGGGGCGCCCAACCTTAGAGTCAGGCGCCCCGTAAATTCATCGAAATTTAGTTAATCGTCGTCGCCACCGCTGTCGTCGTCGCCACCGCTGTCGTCGTCGCCACCGCTGTTATCGCCGCCGCCGCCACCGCTGCCGCTGTTGTCGCCGCCACCGCTGCCGCTGTTGTCGCCGCCGCTGCCGCTGCCG
>CAILWD010000377.1 GCA_903837815.1 uncultured Chloroflexota bacterium
CGATTTGCGGGTCGAAGTGTTTGCCTGATTTCTCGATAAGATATTGACGGACTTTTTCGTCGTCCCAACCCGCGCGGTATGGACGGTCTGAGCGCAGGGCATCCCAGACATCCACAACGGCAAAGATGCGCGCCGCCACTGGAATCTCCTCGCCTTTCAATCCGCGCGGATAACCGCTGCCGTCCCATTTTTCATGGTGACAGTAGGGGATGTCCAACGCGGGGCGCAGGTAGGTGATGGGCAGAAGCATGTTGAAAGCATAGGTGGGATGCTGGCGCATGACCGCCCATTCGAGGCGCTCCAGTTCCCCGGCTTTGTGCAGGATGTGATCGGGGACTCCCAGTTTGCCGATGTCGTGCAGGAGCGCTCCCCGCCGCATGTGCGTGATCTCATGCTGGCCGATGCCCAATTTTTTTGCCAGTTTGGTCGTGGCTTCGGTCACTCGCAAGGTATGTCCTTCGGTTTCCTTGTCGCGCAAATCCATTGCCCGCGACCAGCCTTCGATGGTGGCGTCGTAGGCGGTCACCAATTCCAGGTTCGACCTTTGCATCCCCTCGAAGAGTTGGGCATTGTCGATGGCAATGGCTGCCTGCCCGCCGAGGGTTTCGAGGTAATCCATCCATTCCACATCCGGTGAGAGGTGGGAACGGTGGAATACTTCCAGCACGCCCTTCAACATCCCTTTGGCAACCAGCGGGACGCAGAAGTATTCGACAAACCCTTCATCATGCAGCAGCTTTTTGCGGATAAATTTATCTTCTTCGGCTTTAATATCTGCCACGCGCAAGGTCTTGCGTTCGAGGCCTGCCTGTCCGGGAAAACTCTGCCCAAGCAGAATCCGCGAATCGCGTATTGCCGTTGAGTGGAATCCTTTTCCCGTAATATATTCGAGCGTCTGCGCGTATGAATTCAATAGCAGGACGCAAGCCGCATCCACCCCCAGTTGCGAAAGTGTCTGTGTCAACAGAATGTCGAGCGAGAGGCGCATATCGAGGCTGGAACTGATGGCGCGGTCTATTTCGTTCAGGGCGCGCACCCTCTGCAATTGGATTTGCACCTGTTCTTCGATTCGCTTGTGTTCGGTAATGTCCCGCACCAGCACGGAGACCGTGTGAATTGAACCATCGTGAGAGAGGATCGGACTGACGCGAGCCATGAACCAGCGCTTTCCGCCGATGACTTCCAGTGGGTATTCGATGCTCTGGGGGATATTCCCGTCCAGGGAGTGTTTGACGACACCTTCGAACGGGGCGCCCTGCTCCCTGCCCATAACCTCCAGGACGTTTCTTCCCAGCATTTGGGCTTTCGGCATGACCAGCAGGCTTTCATCGGCTGCCCAGATGTTGAGATAGGTCCCGTTTTTGTCGAATTCGAAGACCACGTCGTCGAGGGAGGTCAGCAGCGCCTTCATCTGCCGTTCGCTCTGGCGGAGGGCTTCCTCGGCCTGTTTGCGTTCGGTGATGTCGCGGGTGATACTCAGGATGTGTGGGATACCGCCCAGTTCAATTATCGCAGCCGACATTAACCCATAGTTTGTGCTTCCATCCTTTTTGCGAAAACAGGCTTCGAGGTTGTTGACGAATCCATCCTTCCGCAGTCCCTCCACCAGCCGGGCGCGGTCTTGCGGATCCTCCCAGATATTCAGTTCAAGCGATGTTTTGCCAATCACATCCGCTTCGGTATAGCCTGTAACCTGTGTGAAGCCCGGGTTGATCGAGGTATATTTCCCATCCTCAAGCCGGTTGATGTTGACCGAATCAGGACTGGTCATAAATGCTTTGCGGAATTTATCCTCGCTTTCGCGCAGAACCTCGTCCGCCCGCTTCCGTTCCGTAATATCCAGCGCGGTGGTCACGAAGTAAAGTGGATTGCCGTTCGCATCTCGCCGCAGGGAGGTGTTAAGATCCACCCACACCACGTTCCCGTTCTTGTGGATGTATCGTTTGATGAAACGCGAGGTCTCCTTTTTACCGGCAAGGATTTCGCCCACTTCTTTTTCGTTCAATTTAATATCTTCGGGGTGGGTAATCTCGCGCCAGGGTTTGTTTTCGAGTTCCTCCATGGAGTATCCGACCATTTCGCAAAATGCCTGGTTTGCGTGAAGCGTGTTGTTGACTGTGGTGATTGATTTTGCCACGGTCGAATTATCGAAGACATACTTGAATTTGTCTTCGCTCTCGCGCAGCGCCTCCTCGGCGTTTCGGCGTTCGGTGACATCCTGCAAAATACAATGTGTCTGTTTGAACTCCCCGTTCAATTTGTATCCAATGCGCCCGTCGAAGGCAATCCAGCGCTTCGAGCCGTCCTTGTGCAGCATTTCGAATTCACTGTGGATTTGCCCGGCGGCTTTAAACAGGGGGAAGCGTTCGCGGAAGGCGTCCACATATCCCGGCGAGAGGAACTCGCCAAACCAGCGTCCCAACACTTCTTCGTGCGAGTACCCCAACGTATCGAGCCATGCCTGGTTGACATCGATAAACCGACCCTCCGCATCCAGAGATTGATATCCGAGCGGAGCCTTGTCGAACAACATGCGGAATCTTTCCTCGCTTTGGCGCAGCGCTTTTTCAGCCTGTTTGCGGTCGGTGATTTCGAGCGCTGTGAAGGTTACGCCTTTCGCGAGGTCTTCGACATCGATGGGTGTGGAAGCCAGCAGGACCTCGATAACCGAGCCATCCTTCTTCAGCCAGCGCGTCTCCACCCGCCCGGTGCCTTTTTCGGCAATTTGACGGTATTTCTCCCGCCCGACGAAGTCGAACTCCTCCTGCGTTGGATAAAGCATTCTGGAGTTTTGCCCAATAAGTTCATTTTTCGAATATCCCGTCATCTCACAAAGGCGGGGATTGACATCCACCAGTACCCTGTCTTTGACAACGCCGATGCCTGTCGGCGCAGCGCGGAAGATGCTCTGCATTTTTCCTTCACTCTCGCGCAGAGTTTCCCCTTTTTCGAGCGCGAAGGAAACAGCCAGCCCTATCTCTTCCACCAGCCCAATCTCCTCCTCGGCTTTGAAGAAGCCTGCCTCTGTGGATGCCACGTTAAGAATGCCGACGGTCTTTCCCCGGAGTTGAATTGGAGCGGAAGCCAGGGAGCGGAATTCAAATTTTCCGAAATACCTGTACAGGCTTTTTGTCCTCTCATCGGTTTGCAGGTCTTCGCTGGCGGCAACCCTGGAATTACGGAACGCTTCGACGACAACCCCGTTTTGGTTCGACTTCCTGTTTAGGTTCACAATCGGCAACGGCCACTGGTTTACGTCGAGGCCGCTGGCAGAAATGGGGCGCAGTTCTCCCGAGGCTTCGTCCAGAATTTCGATCCAGACTGCGGCAAGTTCGCCATGTTTCGCCGCCGCTTCGCAGATGGATGAATACAGGCTGGTCGCATCCCTGGCACGTGCCGCAGCGCGATTGACCTGGCTGAGGGTGGCGTGCAAACGTCTCATCTGTTGGAACTGGTTCTTCACCCTGACCCATTCGCTGACTTCCTGTACATAACCGGTCATGGAGAGGGGCTGTCCCGCATCGTCGCGGACCAGCTTCCCGTGTGTCCGCACTGTGCGCTGCGTACCGTCGGGCAGCACAATGCGGAAGGTGAGCGAGGCGACCGAACTGATGCCCTTCAATATACTGCGGTTGAATTCATGCACTGCCACCGCATCGTCAGGATGTACCCGCTCGGCAACCACGCGCTTCATTTCCCCATCGAACCCTGCCCGTTCCACTCCAAACAGGCGGAACATCTGGTCGGACCAGGCGGCTTTTTTGGTTCGCAGGTCCAGCCGCCAGCTTCCCGTCTGCGCTACTTCCTCCGACATGTTGAGGATGGACTCATTTTCAAGCAACGCCTGTTCCATTTGCCTGCGTTCGGTTACGTCGCGGTTGCTTGCTCTTCTTCCCATCGGGCGTCCGCCCGCATCATGCACCCGTTGACAGGCATGGTTAATCCAGCGCGTCTCGCCGCCGGCCGTGATGATTCGGAAATCCAGCGAGAGCGGCTCCGCTTTTTCGCGTTCTTCTTGCGAGTGACGTTTATACACGGAAAGGTCATCGGGATGGACGATCCTTTCGAGCAGTGAAGGGTCTTGTTCGAATTTTCCGACCTGGTAACCGGTAATTCGTTCGCAGGATGGAGAGGTATACAGGATGCGACGGTTGCTGTCCAGCCAGTATTCCCAATCATAGGTAAAGTTTGCCACTGTGCGAAAATATTCCATGCGTTCGCGCAGCTTCGATTCATCATCCTTACCCGAGGTGATGACATGGAATATCGCCGCGAGTTCCTTCTTTCGCGGGCTGAATAGGGAAACGGAATACCATGCCCGCTGAGATGCAATGAAGATTTCGACTTTTTCAGGCTGGCCGCTGAGGGAGACGCGCAGGCAGGTTTCCCACAATCCCGCAGGTGTCTGGCGGATGTCCGGTGCAACTTCGGTGACGCGTTTTCCCACGATCCCTTTCAACCCAATCGAATTTTCGAAGGAGTCATTTACAGCGATGAAAACCCAGTCCTGCGCCTCTTCATTCTCACAGATCATCCGGCAGTGGGCATATCCATCTGCCAGGGCGTTGAAAAACTCTTGATCCCATTTCACATTTCCCCGCCCGGTTTTTTTAACATTCCTCGAAACGTCGAC
>CAILWD010000378.1 GCA_903837815.1 uncultured Chloroflexota bacterium
ATCTGTCCATCGGCTGCAAAACACACCGAGTTCGACTGGGTGTACTTCAAAGTGATCGAGGCAATCAGCAAATCGCGGATGGCGCTTTCAGGCAGGGCATTGCTCTTCGTGACGATGTTCCCGAAGTCGGCGGGGGTGATGGGTCTATCGTTGCGGCGCTGTTCGAGGGTCAAGCCGAAGACCTCGCGCGTCTCGGTTGGGTCGGGCTCGTAGGCGGAATCCATTTGGACGACGACGTATTTTCCGCCCTTCTTCTTTTTGAGAATTTCCAGCGCTTCGGGTTCATAGGCAGGCGCGATGACCCCATCCGAAACTTCGCGGCGGATGAGTTTCGCGGTGGGCACGTCCACCGTCGTAGAAAGCGCAACCCAATCGCCGAACGAGGACATCCTGTCCACGCCTCGGGCGCGGGCGTAGGCGACGGCGAGCGGCGAGAGTTCCATGTCATCGACGAAGTAGATTTTGCGGAGGACATCCGAAAGCGGAGTCCCAACCGCCGCGCCCGACGGGCTGACATGCTTGAACGAAGCGGCGGCGGGCAGACCCGTAGCCTGATTCAACTCCCGAACCAGTTGCCACGCGTTGAGCGCGTCCAACAGGTTGATGTAGCCCGGCGCAGACGAGAGGACTTCGAACGGCAAATCGCCAGTTTTGGCAAACACGCGGGCTGGAGATTGATGTGGATTACATCCGTAACGCAGGCGGATCTCAGAGGGCATGGCGGATTCCTTTTGGCGAATCTTGATGGAGTCCAACGACTCACGTCGTTGGACAAAAGTCCGGAGACTTTTGAGTCCACATATCTACCTGACTATTGTACCGCGCCCATTCCGAACTTAATGCGAGGAGCGGTTTTTCATGAACTCATACAAAGGCTTGAGGCGGCTGTACATGTTTTTATACACGCCAAGATACAGGTCATTGTAACGGGCGTGTGTTTTTGCGTCAGGCTCGAAGGTATCGCGGACGCGGGTCATCTCGCGGATGGCGGTGGAGAAATCCTTGTGGATGCCGACTCCGACCGCCGCGTCGATGGCTGCGCCCAAAGCGGATGCCTCGTACAAGTGCGGACGCGACGCGGGCAACCCGAAAACATCGGCCGTGAGTTGGAGCGCCGCGTCAGATTGACTGCCGCCGCCCGCGACTCGCAACTCGGTGATGGGTACGCCGCTGCGTTTTTCGGTGCGTTCGGCGCCTTCGCGCAGGGCGTACGCCAACCCTTCGAGAATGGCGCGATAAAGATGCGCACGGGTGTGAACGTCGCTGAAGCCGATGACCGCGCCGCGCGCTTCGGGTCCGGGGAACTTCAAGCCCGGCGACCAGTACGGCTGCAAGACCAACCCGTCTGAGCCGGGGGAGACGGAGCGGATCAACTCATCGAAGAGGGCTTCGGCTTCGATGCCCTGCTCGTCAGCGAGTCTTTGTTCGCGCAGTCCGAACTCATGTTTGAACCAGGTCACCATCCAAAAGCCGCGATAGATTTGAATCTCGAAACTGTATTGTCCCGGCACGGCGGCGGGATACGGCGGCAGGAGCGGAATCACCTCGATATATTTTTTGTGCGTGGTGTTGATGGTGGCGGTGGTGCCGTAACTCAGGCAGGCGACATGCGGTTCGAGACATCCCGCGCCGAGGACTTCGGTGGCTTTGTCGGCGGCGGAGGCGATGAGCGGGAGTCTCTGCGGGATGCCGGTGGCGGACGAGGCTTCGGCGGAGATCAAACCCAATGGCGAGGCAACAGGCACGAGGTCGGGCAAAATGCTTTTATCCATCGGCACAGCCTGCCACTTCCAATCCAAAGGCTTTGCCCATTTCTGCGCTTTGTAGTCGAAGGGAATGTATGCCACCTGTGAGGCGACAGAGTCCACAAATTGACCGACAAGCCGATACGTGAGGTAGCCCGACAGAAGTAGATATTTATAAGTTTCGCGCCAGACTTCGGGTTGGTGGGTGCGAATCCAATTGCACTCGGCTTCGGCTTGGAGATAGGCAACCGTCTCGGATGCGCCCGCAACTTTGAACGCCACGCCCCACCATCCGCTGACGGGTTTGAGTCCTTCGGTGCGGCGTTGGTCGGGCCAGACGATGGCGGGGCGCAGCGGCTTGCCATGCTTATCCACATTGATGAGAGTGCTGCGCTGGGTGGTCAGTGAGACGGCGGCAATGGAAGATTTGTCCACGCCCTGCGCCCAAAGCCCCAGACAGGCTTCGCAGATGGCTTTCCAGAAAACTTCGGGGTCCTGCTCGGCAAGACCCGGCGCGGTGGAATAATACGACTCGATGGGGACGCGGGATTTGGCAAGCAGGTTTCCACGCGGATCAAAGATGAGGGCGCGGGCTGATTGCGTGCCGTTATCTATGGCGAGAATGTTTTCGGGCATGGGCGCTCCTTTAAATGTAAAACCAATTATCGCCACATTTTCGAATCTGGCAACCTATATCTGCACCAGTAGAAAAGAGCCTCCCGTTTTGGAAGGCTCTTTGTGTTATGCGGCTTTGGCTTTGCGCGTGGGGGTCTTGTATTCGGTCTTCTTC
>CAILWD010000379.1 GCA_903837815.1 uncultured Chloroflexota bacterium
GCCCACCCCGATGACCAGGATTTTACGATTGCCGGCACGCTCGCAAAATGGGCAAGGGCGGGGTGTCGGGTCATCTCGGCGCTGGTCACCAGCGGCGACTCCGGCTCGAACGACATCACCCACGATGCGGCGCACCAACCTGCGCTGGCGAAAATCCGCGAGGCAGAACAGTTGGCGGCAAACGAAATCCTCGGCGTGGCTGAAACCGTATTCCTGCGCTACCCCGATGGGGAACTCGTCTCCAGCCTGGAACTGCGCAAGGATTTGACCCGTCTCATCCGCAAGTACAAGCCCGATGTGGTGGTCACCGGCGACCCCGATGCCCGATTCTACGGGAGCGAGTACATCAACCACCCCGACCATCGCGCCGCCGCCGAAGCCGCCGTGTACGCGGTTTTTCCATCGGCTGGGACCCGGCTCATTTTCACCGACCTGCTCACAGCGGGGTATGAGCCGCACAACGTCAAACGGTTGTACATCCACGGCGCGGAAAAATCCGATACGTGGGTTGACATCCGCGAGACGTTCGACATCAAGCTCGAAGCCTTGAAGAAGCACGTCAGCCAGATCGATACGCACGGCGTAGACGAGTGGATGCGCGAATGGGCAAAAGAGGAAGGCAAAGAAAAGGGGTTGGAGTTTGCCGAAGCCTACAAGGTGATGATTTTGCAAAGGGAAGAAACGGAAAAGTAGGCGCGGGCAGGCCGATTTATGAATTTCAGTATTCCCAACGCCTGAGCAAGGCGCGCACACGCGCCCTGAGTTCGTTATTGCTAAACGGTTTCCCCAAAAAATCGTCTGCGCCTGTGTTAAAACTTTGAAGCATCTCCTTTTCGCCGGAGTAGGCGGTCAACATCAGAATGGGGCTGTTCAACATCTCGCGCAGGCTTTTGCAGACGTCAAACCCATCCATGCCGGGCATCATGATGTCGAGAATGATCAGGTCTGGACGGATTTGAAAAGCCAGTTCCAAGCCTTCGCTCCCTGAATGAGCCAGGCGAACTTCGTGACCATCGGATTGCAGGGTCATCTGGATCAACATTCCCATCTCAACGTCATCGTCAATTGCGAGAATTTTTTTACCCAAGGCATCCTCCGCGTAAACTGCCTGTGTCGTATCCGATACAAGAACTTATATACCAATCGCTGTCTCAAGTCAAGATTCCGCGTGACCGTTTCAATATCCGGGGCGGTTGAAAACCCACCGTTGAAGCGCGCTGCGGGAGGGCGATATGGACTTCTCGTTATCAAACGACAACCCCGGCCGCGTCATATCGCCGGTTTGAGAAAACGGTTTGAAGACAGATTGGGCGGGAAGCGGGTAAAATAAGCAAAACCTGATTCGTAAATGCAAAATCTGAAATTCCTGCCCAGGAACTCATTCATTGAGAGGCCCGTATGACCCTGATCATAGCCGATACCACCTGCGGACTGCCCCGCGACCTGCTCGAAAAACGCGGCATTCCATTAATTCCCCAAATCGTTGTGTTCGACCAGAATTCCTTTCACGACGACAAGGAAATGGATACCGCAACCTTCCTGAAAAAACTTAAGGAGTCCAAAACCCTGCCCAAGACTGCCGCCCCCGAGCCTCCGCAATATTATCCGTTCTTCAAGGCGGCGCAGGAAAACGGCGAAAGTGTGATTGTCGTCGCACCCACCGCCAAAGCCAGCGGGACCGTCCGCTCGGCAGAAACCGCAGCACAGGAATTCCCGAAGGCGAATATTCGCGTGGTGGATACCCAGACCATCTCGTGCAACCTCGGCTCCCTTGTCCTGCTGGCAGACGACATGGCGAAGGCTGGCGAATCTGCCGATGAAATCGTGGCGAAACTCAACGATATGATTCCGCGCGGACGAATTTACTTCCTGGTGGATACGCTCGAATACCTTGCCAAAGGCGGGCGCATCGGCGGGGCAAAACGACTGGTGGCCGAACTGCTGGAGATCAAGCCCATCTTGCAAGTCAAAAACGGACAGGTTGAAGCCTTCGAACAACAGCGCACAAAGAAAAGAGCGCTGGCGCGGCTGACAGATGTGGCGGTGGAACAATGCCCCGGCGGAGAAGCCGCCCACTTGTGCGTGATTCAGGTCGAAGCGGAGCGGGAAGCCGAAGCCTTTGCCGCCGATCTGAAATCGAAAATCAACGTGTCGCAAATTCCCATTTATGAACTGCCGCCTGCCATCGTCGTCCACGCCGGACCGCGAACCATGGGCGTTGGATTTTTTGTGTAACATGCTCAAACTTCCCGGCTTGATCGACCCGCATGTCCACCTGCGCGAACCCGGCGCCACGCACAAAGAGGATTATGATTCCGGCACGTCGGCGGCGCTGGCTGGCGGCATCACGCTGGTGCTGGCCATGCCCAACACGAAACCGCCCATCTTCGATACCGAAACCCTCGACCTGGCGCTGGACGCGGCGAAAGCCAAAGCCCGCTGTGATTATGCCCAATTCCTCGGCGCTGGACCAAACAATGGGGATTGGAGCAAAAACGGGGAACTGCCCCTTCGAGCGGCGGGGTTGAAGATGTACCTCGACTCGACCTTTGGGGAGTTACGCCTCGACGATATGACTCTCTGGATGCCGCACTTTCAGACCTTTCCAAAAGACATGCCCATTGTGGCGCATAGCGAAAGCCGCAGTATGGCGTCGGCAATTCTCTTCGCCGCCATCTATGACCGCCCGGTACACATTGCCCACATTTCGCTTAAGGAGGAGGTCCTGCTCATCAAAGCGGCCAAAGAGCGCGGCATCAAGGTCACCTGCGAAGTTTGCCCGCATCATTTATTTCTCAATAAAGACCTGTCAGGTCTCACACATGGGGGTCGAATGGAAGTCCGACCGAGGCTGGCAACTCAGGAGGATGTGGACAGCCTGTGGACAAACCTGGATGTAATTGACTGCTTCGCCACCGACCA
>CAILWD010000380.1 GCA_903837815.1 uncultured Chloroflexota bacterium
CAATTCTTCGATGGAAGCAGACAATCCGCGCTTGAGCAAAACGGGGGTGCGTGTCTCGCCGAGGACGCGCAGCAGATTGAAGTTCTGCATGTTGCGCGCGCCCACCTGAAACACATCCACATACTTCAACATCACATCCACCTGCACCTGCGACATGACCTCGACCACAATGGGCAGTCCCGTTTTCTCGCGAGCTTCGGCAAGCAGTTCAAGTCCCTCCTCACCCAGACCTTGAAACGCATACGGCGACGTGCGCGGCTTGAACACTCCCCCGCGCAGGGCACAGGCTCCCGCCTCTTTGACAGCGTGAGCTGTTTCCAAAATCTGCGAGCGGCTCTCCACCGAGCAAGGTCCAGCGACGACGGCGATCTCGTCCCCGCCGACGGTGAATCCGTCGATGCCGACGATGGTATTCTCAGGGTGGAATTGTCGCGACGCAAGTTTGTAGGGCTGGGTAATACGCTGGACAAGGTCCACGCCATCCAGGCTTTCAAATCGTTCAAGCGGAATGTTGTGCGTCTCGCCGATGGCGCCGATAATCGTCGCTTCGACGCCCTGCGATAGGTGGACTTTCAACCCTGCCTCTTTGATGGATGCAATCACTCCCTCCACCTGCTGGGGAGTCGCATTGGCTTTCATAATGATCATCATAGGTTATCTTCTCCTTGGATAGGTAAAAAGGTAAACACGTACACAGTTACACAGGTATTACTTGTCTACGTATTTACCTGTGTACTTTCTTACTGCGCCGCAACCAAATCAGGTCTTAGCCTTACCGCATCCCGCAAATAGACATGCTTGACCTCGCTTTGCGGCGTATCCGTATTCCAGTGAACGAGGACGCGGATTACTCTTTTCAAACTGCCTGGGACGGGAATCTCGCGGGCACACATCATCGGCACCAAGCCCCACCCCATCTGCCTCGCAGCCTGGGCGGGGAACGTGGACGCCAAATCTTCGGTCACGGTGAAGATAGCGCTGCCCACCTCTTCGGGGGTCATGCCGGGATTTTCCTTCAAAATCGCCTCCAACAGTTCACGAGTGGCTTCGAGAATCAGGTCGGGTTGATCGTCTGCGACAGTGGTCGCGCCGCGAATTCCGCGTGTGGACATAAAATCTCCTTGTGATACAAAAAAGAGCAAGGCCGTTTGGCCTCGCTCTTTTGCATCCAGACTGGGTGTTCTGTCTACTTAAGCGCCACCAACGGCAGCCGAACTTCGGAAGCCGTAATAAAAGTAAAACGCAAACCAGCGGGTAGACTTAAGCATATTGGGCGCTATTCTATGCGTGAGGTTGGAATGTGTCAAGGAAAAGAAAGATCATTTTTGGCATGGAAGTTTTTCATAAATTTTTATGGTACGATTTGAAACAGGAGTTTACTGGATCATGTATTTAATCGCCGCACTCGTATTTGCCATGATCGAATCGTTTGCATTGTGGAAAAAATGGATTCGACTGGAGTATCTCGCCAAGCCCGGCGTGATGATCCTCCTCTTCCTCTGGTTGTGGACTTCCTGCGGACTAAACGGCGCCCCGCTTTGGTTTGGGATCGGCATCCTGCTCTCGCTCACGGGCGATATAATGCTGATGATCTCCCTCGACCGGCTTTTCCTGGCCGGGCTGGCGGCTTTCCTGCTGGCGCATATCGCCTACCTGGTCGGGTTCAACATCCCCATTCCAGAAATATCCGCCTGGGGGCTGATCATGGCAGTCGTGATCGGGCTGGGCAGCGCGAGAATCTCACGGCTCATTGTCGCTTCGCTTGTGTCGAAGGGGCAGACACGGATGCGCCTGCCGATCATCGTTTACAGCGCCGTCATTTCGTTCATGCTGCTTGCCGCGATGATGAAACTGGTGGAAGTCGCCTGGAACTCAAACGCCGCAATTCTGGTCAGCGTGGGCGCGTTTCTGTTTTATCTTTCAGACATCATCCTCGCATGGCACAAATTTGTCGCCCCCATTCAGAACGGGCGTATTTACAATATCGGCGCATACCACCTCGGTCAAATTGCCTTGATTGCCGGGGTGATTGCGCAATTTGGAAACTGAAATCTTTTTCCGCAAAGTCAGGAGACTTTGCAACCCCGTAAACAAGGAGAATTCATGACCCGCGACGAAGCGCTTGCCCTTGTACGTGAATTTGTAAAAAACGAAGGACTTGTCCGCCACATGTTATCGGTGGAAGCCGCCATGCGATTCTACGCTGAAAAATTTGGCGAAGATGCAGAACTTTGGGGAGAACTCGGTCTGCTCCACGACTTCGATTGGGAAATCCACCCGACGCTGGAACAACACCCGCAGGCTGGTTCTGTCATCCTGCGCGAACGCGGCGTGAGCGAAGACATCGTGCAGGACGTCCTCAGCCATGCCGACCATACCGGGGTCCCGCGTGACACGCTTCGCAGGAAAGCGCTCGCCGCCTGCGACGAAATCACCGGGCTGGTGACTGCCGTCGCGCTGGTGCGCCCTTCGCGCTCGTTGTACGACCTCGAAGCAAGTTCGGTTAAAAAGAAATGGAAGGACAAGGCTTTCGCCGCCGGCACCGACCGTTCCGAGATGGAGCATTCCGCTCAAGCCTTTGGCGTGGAACTCTGGGAGCATGTGGGCAACGTCATCCAAGCCATGCGGCGCATCGCCCCCGAATTGGATTTGGTTGGAAACTTGAAGCCTTCCGCATAAAATCATGTTTTATGCAACAAAAAAGGCAGCGAGATTTTCATCCGCTGCCTTTCGATTTAATCACGCCATACTAACTAATGGAAACTGATGATTTCGGACGTAATCCAAACCGTGTACGATTTGCTGGCATCGGTCATGCAGAGGTTGTCGGGGGTTTTCGCAATGGATTCCGGATCCAATATCCAGGCGTATCCCCAATAACAGGCAGCCAGCACTGTGACTTCCGGTTCTTCGTATCGTCCGATTGTAAAATTATAAGTGCCGCATTCGTCTTGAGTGTTTTCCTGCGTCATGCCAAACGCAAGATTTACAGTTCCATCCGACTTATTGAGGAACTTTACCTTCACCAGCGCCCCGGTGGGTTCCTGTGGAGGCGGCTCGTTGCAGGGATCAGTAGCAGAAGTATCCGGCAGAGTGGGAGGCACAACCGTGGGGAAAGGCGTGAAAGTCGGCGCGGGTGTGAAAGTCAGCGTGGAGGTTGGGGGGATGGGCGTTTCGGTGGCGGTGGGAATTGCAGCCTGGGTTTGGGTGAGGGCGGCAAAGGCGGCGACAATTGCAGTGTTTTGGGCGTCTATTACTGAGAGCGTGGGAGTCGGCTCAGGACCGCAGGCCGATAGCGCCAGCAGGGCCAAAGCCAAAATCACAGATATTCTTGTTCTTTTCATTTTTTCTCCATGTCAATGCTTTTATTTGGGAACCCAGACTCGAAAGCGGCCCGGGCCAATTGTATCCACGTAGAGATAATTCTCTTCGATAAAGCGCGCCAACCTTTGGGTTTCCGGAATATTACTCCATGCCGCAGCGTTGATACTCTCGATGGTTTTGTCTTCGATGGCGGCATCCAGGATAAGCGGCTTCTTCGCCGCAAGTTCTGCCAGCAGTTCATCGGTTATCGACTTCGAGACATACGCGGGCACGCCAAAGGCATAGGTGTACACAAACCGCGAGGGGGATTCCCGCTCCGCAAGGAAATTATAAACGCTCGCATTTCCCCAGATAAGGACGTAATCTTCGGGCTGGGTGTGATTCAGGATGTAATTCACCGGCTCGACGACGGAATAATCCGGCTTGGGAAACGCTTTCTGCGCCCAAACCGCCTGCGTCACCGCGCCGAGTTTTGGCAGCCTGCCGACGATGGGTCGCCACCCGAAGGTGAGGATGAACCCGATGGCTAGAATCAGGCTGAGGGGCTTGCGGAAATTTTCGGCGCGGGGCAATTTTCCAGCCCAGTATCCGATTGAAAAAATAAAAAAGCCTGTGAGCAAAGTCAACACCGGCAGCCAGGCGATGTAATAGTGCATATACTTCCTGCCCGAAAGCAGGGACAGGTAAATTTGAATGGGAGCCGCCGCCAGCGCAAGCCAGGCAAGGCGGCTGGGGAGGTTACGCCCGCGCCGCGAAAGATAGATTAGCGCCCCTGCCAGACCGCCGATGCTTAAGATGACCAGATCGGGCAGTAGTTCATAGCCTTTGGAGATGGCGCTCCAGGTGAGCGTTTCGAGTTGGGAATAATAATAGTTGAAGACGAAGACCTGATCGAATAAATCGCGGAGCGCGTGGTTGGCGGCGAAGGTAACGGCGATGACGGCGAACACCACCCCGCTTCCAGCCGCGGCGGCGAGAATCCGCTTGAAGGGTTGGAGACGCTCCTTTTCTAGAATCAGGCCGGCGGCGAGAATCAACCCGATGGCGAGATGAAGCCCGATGTTGTTGGGCCGCAGGGAAAATGTCAACGCCGCCGTAACCCCAATCCAAAACTCATTCCACCAGCCTTTTGAATTTTGGGCGCGAAGAAAGAAATACACCGCCGCAAATTGAAAGGGGAGTGAATACTCCTCGACGGAGTTGCCGTGATCTGCCACGTAGGGGAAAGCCGCCAGACAGAGAATCACGGCGGAGAAGGCGGTCGGAGAATCGAACGCCATTCGCAAGGCAAGGAAACACAGCATGGCGGCGAGAAAGAGAAAGACTGCTTCGAGAATCCAAACGCCCCAAATCGAATCCGTCAACCACAAGCCGAGGGCGTTGATGTAGTAAACCAGCGGACCTTTGTGATCCCACACGTCGCGGTAGGGGATTTTGCCGTCGAGGATTTGCTGTCCGATGTAAAGATAAACGCCCTGGTCGCGGGCTGGGACTGGTTCGTACAGCGGGGCAGTCGGGGCGAGAACGGCAAGAACGCCCAACAGGATAAGGAGAAGTTGCAGGGTCAGTCCAGCCGTGTGACGGGAGATTTTCATGATTGGGAATTTATCTCTTCCAGTTCAGCATGACCAAGCCGATCAGGCAGACAAAAATCCCGGCGACATTGACCCACGAAATTTTGTCTTTGAAAAAGAAAATCGCCACTGGGAGCAGAATCAGCGAGGCGACCACGTTGGTCAGCACGGCGGCGATGCCGAGATTCCAGCCGGCGCGATAAACGAGAAGAAAGCCGAATTCAATGCCGACGATGGCGATGGCGAGTCCGATGCTTGCCCAGTTGAGTTGCTTGAACTCAGCGGCGATTCCATTTTTGACCGGGAAAAAGATGAAAGTGAACAGCACCACAACGAAGGCGGCGGCGTACGTCACAAGCAGGGAGACAGTGAAGTTCACATTCGACGGCGTGCTCTTGGCAACGAAATGGTAAAGCGCGCTGGAACAGATGGCAAGGGTGATGGAGAAGTAGAAGAGGAACATGGAGTTGGTCGCTGGTCTCATGGTCGAATAGTCGTCTGGTCGTCAGGAATTCAAAACTTTCAAAATGAATTCTGCCGTATGTTTGCCGGAGGCGGCGTCGGTGAAGGTGATCTCGTCTTGGACGAACTTGCGGCGTTCCGCAGAATCTATGGTTCGGTCTTTCAGGTACATATTCAACGCGTCACGCAATTCAGCCTCGTTACTCGCAACCCGTCCCGCCTTTGCCATGCGGAAGCGCAGATGCGTGGGCCAGTCGCCGATCTCTTTCAGCGAGAGCGAGAACTTGCCTTTTTTGTTCCAGCCGCCGGGGACGTCGATTGTCGCCGCGATCATCGGCGTATCGTGGACGGCGGTCTCGACCAGCATGGTCGAATAGACCGTCACCACCACATCGGAGTACGCCATCATCGAGGATTTTTCATCCATGTCTTCGCCGCCGTAGTAGCCGAGAGACCCACCCAACGCGACGGGCTGGACGACATGCACATGCGGATACTTTTTCTCCAGATCGAACACTCGTTGGCGTTCTTCGGCGAAAATCTTCGGCTTGTCTTGAAAATGACTCGGATGCAGGCGAATCAACAACTGAGAAGGTTCCGCCAGCGAATCTGACGAAACCAGTTTTGCCAGCGCCTCGATATTTGGAAAGTTCGGCGCGAAGTGGACAAAACTACTGGCGTACGAAATCAGCTTGCGGTTGGGGTCGAGACCGTGCAGTTTGAAATA
>CAILWD010000381.1 GCA_903837815.1 uncultured Chloroflexota bacterium
CCAGCCGAGCCGGTACGTCCGCCGCCGCCGCCCGCCTGCCGTTCGAGGTGGGTCCAGGCGCCGGTCAGGCGTGGCAGGTTGTATTCATATTGCGCCAGTTCCACCTGCAACATGCCTTCGCTGGTGTGCGCGTGCTGGGCAAAAATATCGAGGATGAGGGCGGTGCGGTCGATGAGGCGGACGGTCTTTCCGAGCGCCTTTTGCAACTCGCGCTGGTGACGCGGCGAAAGTTCATCGTCGAAGATGACCACGTCGGCGAGGGTTTCCTCGGCGAGCGCCTTCAACTCCTCCAGTTTGCCGGGCCCGATGTAGGTTTCGACATGTGGGTGAGTCAGTTTTTGGGTGAGTTCGCCAACCACGTCCACGCCGGCGGTGTCTGCCAGCAGGGCAAGTTCAGCCAGGGAGTCTTCGAGGGAGAGCAGTTGTTTTTTGCCGCGAATTTCCACGCCGACGAGGAAGGCGCGTTCACGCGGAGGTGTCGTGGGTTGGGGGTTCTTCTTTGCCAAGGGTTTCCGTTTCCTGTTTCGGCTGGTCGAATGCGCCGAAGAATTTTGTGTGTACCGGGTCGTTCGGTTCGGTGCGGGTGGGGATGAGAATATGAAAGGTGGAGCCTTTCAATTTTACTTCGTCATAGCCTTCCGATTCGACCCAGATGGTGCCGCCGTGCGATTCGATGATTCCACGGGTGATGGGCAGCCCCAAGCCTGGTCCGCCGCCTTTGAATTTGGTCTTGCCGCTGGAGTGCAGGTCTGTGCTGCCAAGTTGACCGAACTTCTCGAAGATCATCGCCTGGTTTTCGGGCGAGATGCCGATGCCGGTGTCGGTGACGGTAATCTCGACGAAGCCCGGCAGCAACCGCCCGTTGATGGTGATGGTTCCGCCGTCGGGTGTGAATTTGACGGCGTTGACCGCCACGTTGTACAACGCCTGAAAGAGCCGTTCCGAGTCGGCGTAAATCATCAACTGGCAGCCTTCGAAACGATGGATGGTCAGGGTCAGGTTGCGGCTGGCGGTGTTTTTCTTCAGTTCGTTTTCCAGCAATTTCAACAGGTGACTAATCCACAACGGCTGGATGTTCAGCGTTAGCAGGTGGTTGTCGATCAGCGAGACGTCAATCATATCGTCGATGATTTCGCGCAGGCGCAGGATGCCCTTGTTGACTCCCTTGAGCAGGTTTTCAATGGAAGATGGGTCGCTCTCTGCCATTTCCACCATCATGGTGGTGTAGCCTTCGATGAGGGTGAGCGGGGTCTTCAACTCGTGCGCCGCCACCGAAATGAACCTGGACTTGTTGCTGTCCAGTTGCTGGAGTTTTTCCTGCGTTTTGTTCAGTTCGCTGGAGATGTGCGCCACGCGGGTTTCCATTTCATAGCGGACAACCACGCTCAGGCTGTGGGTGAAGACCGGAATGACCGCCGCCAGCAGTTCGAGCGCGTCTTTTTCGTCGAGGTTGTTGCGTGCCACTGAAATGGTCAATGCCACCATGCGGTTGACGATGAATGAGACTTCGTAGCCGCCTTCCTCAAGGTTGGTTTCGGTGGGCGAGTGCCCCCAGTCGTAGAGGATGGGGTCGAGCCAGGCGGTGTCGCCGGTGATGACGGTTTGTTCGAGCAGGTCGTAGAAGCGTTCCAGTTGTTCCACGAAGCCGGTGCGCACGCCCTCGCCGCGAGCCAGATCGCGGGAGACGCGTTCCATCCAGGGGGGGCGGATTTTTTGCAGGGATTCGTGGACTGACATTGTGTTAAGTTTACGCCTTGTTTGAGGTTTTGGGGAGTCAAAAGTCGGGAGACTTTTGA
>CAILWD010000382.1 GCA_903837815.1 uncultured Chloroflexota bacterium
GGACTATGAAGGGCGTTTCTTGTACATGAACGACATGGGAGCGAAGAAACTGGGCGGCGAACCGAAAGATTTCATCGGCAGGACCATAAATGAAGTTTTCCCTGAACCGTCTGCCTCGCATCAACTCGCCGGCATTCGACAAATCTTCCGCGAAAATCGAAAACGGATCGTGGAAATGCAAAGCGTCGGAGATGAAAACCACCTCCGCTGGTATCGGTTTGCGTTGCAGCCACTGCACGATGAAAACGGCGGGGTGACTCAGGTGCTGATCAACGCCACAGACATCCACGACCTCAAATCTACCCAGCAGGAATTGCAGGCATTAAATCGCACGTTGGAAGAACGCGTCCGGGAACGCACCGCCCAGGTGCAGGATTTGTACGACAATGCGCCGGTCGGCTACCATTCACTGGACGCCGACGGTTGCTACCTGACAATCAACCAGACCGAACTGAACTGGCTGGGATATGCGCGGGAGGAAATAATTGGCAAGCCCATCACCTCCATTTATACTCCCAGGTCGGCGGCAAACTTCGAGACAACCTTTTCTCAATTCAAAATCAACGGTCATTTCATCAACCACGAGGCGGAAGTGGTTCGCAAGAATGGCGCGGTCTTCCCCGTAATGCTCAACTCCACAGCCGTCTACAATGAAAGCGGGCAATATGTCTCCAGCCGCAGCACAATGACCGACATCACCGAACGCAAACGGGCAGAAGAAGCCCTGCAACTGGCCAATTCAGGATTACACCGCGCCATGCGCATCAAGGATGAATTTCTCGCCAGCATGAGCCATGAACTGCGCACGCCGCTGAATGCCGTTTTGGGACTCTCTGAAAGCCTCCTCGAACAATTCATTGGCCCGTTGAACGAACGCCAGATCCGTTCCCTACAGACCATCGAGTCGAGCGGTCGTCACCTGCTTGACCTCATCAACGATATTCTCGACCTCTCCAAACTCGAATCTGATCAGATGACGCTGGAATTGACCCCTGTCCACACACGGGAAGTGTGCGAAGCAAGCCTGCTTTTCGTCAGGGACGCGGCTCACAAGCAAGATATTCAGTTAACCAGCACACTGGACCCGGCGGTGGAGTATGTGCAGGCAGACGAGCGGCAACTCAAACAAATGCTAATCAACCTGTTGGGCAACGCCATCAAATTCACGCCAAAAGGCGGGGCGGTCGAATTACAGGTGAGAGGGAATCTGCAGCAGCAGACTGTCAGCATTTCGGTCAGCGACACGGGCATCGGAATTGCAACGAAAGACATCCCGCGCCTGTTCCAGCCCTTCGTCCAGTTGGATAGCGGATTGAATCGCCGGTACGAAGGGACGGGGCTGGGGTTGTCGCTCGTGGCTCGCATGGCAGAATTGCACGGCGGCAGCGTGTCAGTCGAAAGCGGGCTGGGCCGTGGCAGCCGCTTCACCATTGTGCTTCCCTGGGAAAACTCCGCGCCCCGCCTGCCCTAATCCAAAGACAATGAAGCCTCGTCACTCTTTTCGCACACCTCACCCCACGGGCGAAACAGGGTAGAATATTAGTGTCGCATGTGCCCCGCCCTGTCGGATGGATTTATAAATACCCCTCGCTTGAAGCTGGCGCAAATGAATATTTGCGCCAGACGGTCTATTTAAAAAAACGGACGGGCTCATTCGCCGCCCACCCGAGGAGAAATGACATGCCCCCAAAAATTTTAATCGTGGACGATGAACACAGCGCGCGCCAGATCCTCGAGAACCTGCTCTTTCCAGAAGGCTACGACCTGCGGTTTGCGGTTAACGGGTTGGATGGATTGGATCAAGCTCGATCGTGGCTGCCGGACGTGATTCTCTCCGATGTGATGATGCCGGGCATGGATGGATTCGA
>CAILWD010000383.1 GCA_903837815.1 uncultured Chloroflexota bacterium
AACCGCGATGCGGACATCGAATGGCTCAAGGAGAAGATCGCCTGGCTGTTTGCAGAAGCCGGTGTCCCCCTGCCGCCGCTCGAATACGAGCAGGCGGCATTATCAGATATCGGACCATATCTCCTCGCTCACTATGTCTCGGACGAGGATGAGTACGTGGTGCTTGTCTCGCCCGGACTTGACCCAGGGGAATTTTGTGAGCCGGGCTATGAACTTGCCCGCACCCTGGAGATCTGGAATGCCGGCGACTTTCCTGCCGATCAAATTCTGTACCCGGATGAGGAATACGAGGAACCCGACACCGAACTCGATGAAGGTCCGCTCGTTGAGCAATATGAGAATGTCTCCCGTCTCGGTGATGATAACTGGCTTGAATCCGCCTTTGAAGACAACATCAGCGGCTGGGGCGAATAACAAACTTCAATTGGAGGGCGACCAAGTCGCCCTCCAATCTTTTTATAGTATTACGGCGCAGGATTTGCGCGATCAGCGCAAATCACGAGCAACCTTTGGTTGCGGCCCGCGAAGCGGCTGCGCTGTGGAGAAACCAAATGACCACTCTCTTTCAAACCACCATCGAACATTTGTTGAAATCCCACAACCTGCTGGAGAATTTCCAGAAGCAGGATTCCTTCCACGTGCGCTTCGAGAAGACGGGCTACCAGCCTTTGGTGATCGAGCGCCACGGGGACATGATCAGCGTCGCGCATTACTTCGAACAGAACGGTGACCTGGTCGCCGACCCGGATGTGGAATTGCACTATCCTTCCTGGGTGCCGACCGCCATCACGCAGGCCTTCTTTGGGTATCGCCAAAAATTCATTGAGCGGGATGGCAAGACCTATGTGGACACTCGCTTCCACAAGCAGGTCTCTTCTTTCCTAACTCTATGGGCGCGCAACATCAAGGCACAAGGCTGGGCGGAAGGAGGCAGTGTCCATCATGATGATCCATCCTAATATCCGCTTTGCCTATATGTATCGTGATGCCAGCAATTACAAGCAGCATGGCGAGGCAATCTTCTCAAACGAAACTCATCTTCCCTTGGATGAAATCGAAAAACAAATCCGTTCCTACCTGAACGATGGTGAATTCTTCATCACCCGGCAGGTTCATCTGGAGGAACGCTTCTTCGAGGTCCTGTACGACGACGATCATCCCTGGCATGAATTCCTCGGGGTGGATGCGAGCGAGGACCCAGCTTTCGACCCGGACCATGAACATAAGCGGGACATTGCTGAATTCCTGTCGGACCTGGAGAAAGCCCATCGTGCGGGCTGGGATGAGATGAACGTGCGGGAGGATCTCGCGCACCTGCTTGTGGGACAGAAGCGCGCTTTGAAAAAAGCCTGTGAAACCCGTGGTACGGGTGAGTCCTCACGAGTACGGTATTGCGGATAATCCGTAGTACTGATATACTGATTTTCAGATAGGAGAAACCATGAACAATACCTTTCAAGTACAGGTTGTAAGGCGCGGGATCATCACCCTGCCCAAGGAATTGCGGGATCACAACAATATCGAGGAGGGTGACATGATGACCCTCATTGATATTGGGGATGGTGTGGTAATAATGAGCCCCAGACGCTCGCGTGTGGATGAGATTGCCAACAAACTTGCCAGGGAATGGCAGGATTCCGGAGAGACTCTTGAATCAATGTTAACCACGCTGCGTGAGGTCAGGGCGGAATATGAGACCAAAAAATCCTAGGGTGTTTCTGGACACGAGTGTGGTCTTTGCCGCGGTGCTCTCTCCCACAGGCGGTGCGCGAAAGCTATTTCTGCTTGGGGAGGCGGGACTATTGCGCCTGGTGGTGGGTCCGACCGTTCTTCACGAATGCGAGGAAGTGGTTCGTCGCAAAACGCCCGGCTCACTGTCAACTCTGGCACAACTTCTATCGAACTCCTCGCTCGAAACATCCTCCGCGCCTGCCAAACGACAGATTGCCGTAGCGGAGAGCTATGTTCAATATGCGCCTGATGCACATGTTCTGGCGGAGGCAATCCTTGCCAGTCCGGATTGGTTTGTCACCCATGATAAGGAACATTTCCTGAAACAACGCAGCAGGATTGATTTGCCCTTTGAAATTGGCACGCCCGGTGACTTGCTGCAACGTTTCAAGGATGACTTCACCCTGCCATAACCTATAACAAACTTTTCCCCCAATGAACTGCGGGACCGGTAATACCGGTCCCGCAGTTTTTATTTTCAGGAGGTTCCATGCTTCCATCCAAACCCGACCTGATCGTCCTGCCATTCAAGGCAATCCTTGCCGGAACAAGCATTCCGCTCACACTTGAACAGACCCTGTCCCTGTTGAGAAGAAAGAAGCAGGGACGAGTTCAAATCGAGCGCACATACCCCGGCGCACCGGAGACCATCGGCTGGACGATCTTCCGCCGCACGCCAAAGAAGTATCTGTACGAGAACGAACCCCTCTTCCGTTTTGAACGCGGCGCACGCCGCTACATTCGCAAGGCGTATGCCATCCACTACTCCCGCCTTTCGAGCGAGGATGGCATGACCCATTCTTATTTGCACCTGTAAAGGAGATTTCATGTACGACTACATCATTGAAGAAATGGCGGACGCCATTGCAAGTGAACTTCGTGTTGATAACAACGATGTGCTGCGTGTCCTTCATCATTACTGGGAGGACAAGATCGCGCATGTCTGGCGGGCGGATCACATTATTCACTGCGCCTTCAACATTGGCAAGCCGATCCTATTGGAGCACGCGGTTGGATTGCTCGACGAGGTGTTCCAGTTTCACGATTCAGATGCGGGCATTCGTTGGAGCATGTTGGAGGAGGTCCTTCGGGATTACTGGCTTGATTTCAACCGGTTGTCTGCTGAGCAATACGACGAGGTACAAGGTGTCTTCAAGGTCTGGCGGCAGGGGAACATCATTGCACATCAGATCGGCTTATTCCCTGACGAAACCAAGGGAAACCTGACCAAAGCCATTGCTCTCGCCAGATATATGGCGGGGGAAATGCCCAATACGCCGATCATGATTGGTTGCGAACCCTATCATTCCCACGCGGTGGAGCCGTGGCTTACCGTTACCCAGATGGATGGCAATCTGATGATTGAACAGAAGGAGCCGACATGCACGCAGTGAAACCCAATCAACGAGTACGCATCCTGACAATCCAGATCGCGGTCGCGGAGGATGCCGACCCCTCATCCGTTGCCGACGAAATCTCGGAACTGCTCTCCGAAAACGGCATTTGCGCCGAGGGAAGCCACATTCTGGACTGGCGTTACCTGACCGAATACCAGCCAGCCGTCACAGCCAGTGACGATCCCGAAGAAGGGGAAGTCTTTGGGCTGCTGGACTTCCACCTAACCATTACTTCACCGGAGGAATAATGTACGCATGGACTGAACCCTACGAAGATGAATACATCAAGGAACGTATTGAAGAATTGAGAACTGCCCAAAGGGAGGCAGCCGCAAATGGAAAGATCCTCGTGTCCTCCTATGAGCAGTTCTGGCTGCCGGCATTGAACGATTTACCCGATGTGGAGTTCCAGGGCAGGGATCGACATACTGCGCCGTATGGAAAATTCGATCCAGTTCCCAACGTCCCGTTTCATGGCGCGTTGTGGTTTACACCATTACCAAACGCAGAACTTCCTCCTGCACTGATGAATATCAAGGAGTGGACGCCGGCAAATGCCGTGGTGGATATGAATGCGCGCATGGTCAACATCAAAGTGGATGAGGTCGAGATCACCTTCACCAGTATCAATATAGGGTTGAATGCACAAGAGTTGCTGCGGGACATCAACAAGGAATTGGTGCGGATTAATGCGGGCGTGTATGTGTACCGCATTGAACCAGTGGAAGAAGTCTCTCCTGTTCATCACCTGTATTCAGATGGACGCATCCCCGTCCTGACCAATGCCCATACACGCGCCGATGTCACCGGCTATGCCGTACTTCAAGATAGACCCTATCAACATACATTGGTGTATGTCGGGATCGCCGCACACAAGACCAGTGTGGAGAGTCTATGGGCGTCGCTGATCCGCGGCAGAGGTGGCTGTTCGATGCGCGGCACATCTGTCCTTGCCGACGGTGAGGTGAAGATGCTCACCCAACCATTACTTGAGTTCAATGTCCTGCACGCCGGGATCATCTGCCGCAAAGCATTGCCCGGCAAGTGGGAGGCGAAGGATGATGCCGCGTATGCCCTGGTCTTTGAAGATGGGGATGTGGAATCACAATTGCAGGCGCTTGTCTTGAACCGCCTGCAGGAGACTCTGGCATTCCCCATCCCGGATAATTGGACGAAGACACTGTGGGAATACGCGCTTGATGCAGAATATATCCAGCGGATGGTCACGGGAGGGGATTGCCGTGGCGGGGTCAGGATCGATCTGACCAAACCCTGGCAGGATCTGGTGCAAAACCTGCTGGAGCAGGAAGTATTGAAGATATAGGAGAAGTCAAATGTCTCAAACCATTCAACCCGATGAAATCTTCGACCTGAGCAAGGCGCAGGCTTCCGAGGAACATCCATCCTATTGGCTGGCGCAATTGCGCAAAGCCGACTGGCAGTACCTGCTGCAATTCGTGAACGTGAAACTCCCGGTCAAAACCAAGAAACAGGCTATGGCAGAAGCGGCGCTCCAGCGCTTTGAGTTCGTCAATTGTGCAGGGCGCGGTGAGGTCTGGCAGTTGTGGAATGAAACGCGGAATGAGCATCGTGTCCTGGTGATCCAATTCCGTCATTCAGAGTCGGACTGGTCTCGTGGACTGCCTGAATTTGTCCATCTGGAAAAGAATGATCCGCTCGGCTTTGTGAACATCGCCGGGCGGTTGTTCTGTCGTGTGAAGTAATAAATCAAATTCAACCTGATCCCCCATGCCATTCGGTGTGGGGGATTTTGTTTTCAAAAGGAGATTGATATGCGTCCTCCAGCAATAGAAAAGTGCGGTTTCTATGAAACATCCCAAACCGTTGCTCAACTACTCACAAAATATTTCAAGCCTGCTGCCTTCTTTTAACTCTCACCCCAGTCTTAAGGTGTGGCTTAGGCATTGGGGGTAAAAAGTCAGGGGCAAGGAGCACAATAGCCAGATGAGCAATAAAGAGCACCGCTACAAAGTAAGTGGCAGATTAATTGTTGATTATGAGCTACTAGTGCAGGCATTAGATGCTGATGAGGCAAGATACTTTGCCTCCGATATTGATTTAGATAAATGGCAGGAGATTACTGCTGACTGGCAGGTTCTTGAGGTCAATCGAGATATCCCACTTAAAGTGGTAAGAGATAGAGCAATCCCAGATACTGTCAGTGAGCAAGAGTAGGTTTTAGGGATGGAGTTAAACATAGCTCAGAAGATCACCGCTTTTGCCACAATCTTTGCCTTGCCATTTGCGTTAGGTGCATTTTTACTTGCCTGGGCACCTGCGGAGCAGTTTCACCTAAGTGATCCAAAGGCTGATGGATATGTTCCACCTAGAAGTATTCAATCTTTAGTGACTAAGGTTCAAGATTCAACTGTGACAGTATTTTGTAAACATAGTGATCCAAAGAAAAATACTCTAGGTAGCGCCTGGGCAATTGATTTAGAAAATGATCAAGGTGATAAATACCCTACAACCCTAATTACCAACCACCATGTAATTGA
>CAILWD010000384.1 GCA_903837815.1 uncultured Chloroflexota bacterium
ATCTCTCTGCATCTGCAGTATCCACTTTGTTGATGACGAACACATCCGCCATGCGCACATTTGTCTCGCCGGGGTGATAAGTAGACTCATGTCCGGTGCGGTGCGGATCGGCAACGACAATTTGGAAATCAGGCATGTAGAAGGGGAAGTCGTTGTTGCCGCCATCCCACAAAATGATGTCGGCTTCTTCCTCGGCTTTGCGGATGATCTTTTCGTAATCCACGCCCGCGTAGATGATTACACCGTTGTCAATGTGCGGTTCGTATTCCTCTCGCTCTTCAATGGTGCATTGATATTCGTCGAGGTCGCCGTAATTCGCGTAGCGTTGAACTTCCTGCGCGACGAGGTTGCCGTAAGGCATGGGATGGCGAATCGCCGCGACTTTGTACCCCATCTCTTGCAGAATAAGCGACACGCGTCGCGTGGTCTGACTCTTGCCCGAGCCTGTACGCACAGCGCTGATGGAAACGACGGGTTTGTTCGATTTAATCTGTGTGTTCTTCGTACCCATAATGCGGAAGTCCGCGCCCGCGGCGTTGACCATGCTCGCCTTGTGCATCACGTACTCGTGCGGCACGTCACTGTACGCAAAGACGACCTGCTGCACGCCATGTTGTTTGATGAGATCGAGCAGTTCCTCTTCCGCGCGGATGGGAATGCCCATCGGATATAGTTCGCCCGCAAGTTCCTTCGGATATACGCGCCCTTCGATATCGGGGATTTGAGTTGCGGTAAAGGCAACTACTTCATAATCCTTGTTCCCGCGGAAGAAGGTGTTGAAGTTGTGGAAGTCGCGCCCGGCGGCTCCCATGATGAGGGTTTTGATAGGCATAATAAACTCCTATTTACAAGACCTGCCGAGGACAGTGTCCGAAACGACCCGGGTGGGTTTTGAGTCTTTTCGTTTTTACCCGGCACGTCTAATGCACGAATTCAGAGAGACCTGTTTGATATTTTTTCTAACGAGATAGTGCTTGCTTTTCACTTGAACGTTTTTTTAGCACAAAAGACCATATTTCACCTGTTTGATATTTTTAAAGATAATTTCTCAAACATGGAGAGTTGCCACACGACGCTCGACAATCTGATGAATTTTCAGTCGAGTTTCCGGGGGCAATGGTTCTGGTTGGTGAGTATTTAGAAGCATCTCTACGCGCCGACTCGCCCGCTGGGCAAGCGTCGTGGACCCTTTGCTTTGCCATGTCGAGAAGGTATCGCGCTCAAACAGGTTCGGATACCACTCGGACTTGTAATGCCTGCGGGTATGTTCCGTCGCCAAATAGCTTCCGTCGTGCCCGGCTTTCTTGATGACATCCAAGGCCAATGCCTCGTCGGAAACGTCAATGCCCTTCATAAAGGACCCGATCCAACCGACAATGTCGTCGCATATAGCCAGTAACTGAAAGGAATACATCAGGGCTGAATCAAGATAACCAAGATCGTGAATGATATTGCCCCCCGCGATGGATTCAGCCAGTAAGGTCAGGGCAACTTCAGCTGTGGCTTGTTGATCCAAAACTTTTGAATCGGTCATTCCTCCCGCTCCGAAAGCGGGCAGTTTATACATTTGAGCCATTGCCTGGAAGATGCCCCGCACTGGATACGCATAGGGAGCGTTCATTGTGCGCATGTCCATCGGTGCGGATGGCATGCCGGGCATGATGTACGGCGCGCCTTCGCGGTTGAGTTGGGATAAGACCAACCCCAGCAAAACCCCGGCATTGTCCAGCGCTACCGCCCCTGCTTGTGTAACAGGGGTGTTGGCTCCCGCGGTAGAAGATGGCATGTAGATCAGTGGCAGACCTTTTCCTGACAGGAAGAGCAGTTTTTGCAAGGACTCGGCATTGTGGTTGAGACCGGTGACAACATTAATGTATCCGCACAAAATGGGATGCTGCCGGAGAGCATCCGCTCCACCCATGACCGCCTCTGCCATCTCAACGGCGTCAAACATCCCGGGCATGTCATAGGATACAGCGATGACCGGTTTGATCGTATTGTTGAGCATGACTTCCATCTGGAAGGTGTCGGCGATGGTTGGGTCGACGTCCGTTGGCAACATAAGCGACATCACAAAATCGATGTTTGGCAAGGCGTCACACAAGATGATTCCCTCGCGTACATCGTTCAACACCGGCTTGCGGCGTTCACCGGTGCGATGGTCAATGATATTGAGCGTATCGGACCCGGGTCCGTAGAACGAGCGCCGTCCTTCCACCGGCATGACCGGTTCGGCATTTCGGTTGTACAGCACCACCCGCTTGGGGACAGTGGTGAAGGCTTTTTCCACCATGCCGGAGGGCACATAGACTATGTTCCCGTCCACATCAGCTCCCCCCTTCTTGAGTAGATCGATGGCCTGCTGGTCATGCAGTTTCACACCGTAGCGTTCCAGCATTTCCAGGCTCGCCCAGTGGATCTTATTGCACTGGGTTGCGGACATGCGCTCAAACTGCACTGAACCGAATTCGCTTGTGTTGACACTGATTTTCGACATGTACATTCCTTACTTGATTAATGGATATATGATAAAGATAATTCCGGTATTACACGCTTGCCGACAAGGCCGGGCTTGCAGGAGAGAGGCGCTTGGAGATTAAGTTTGTCAGTTCGCTAATATCTTTAAGTTGGTCGAGATTCCATACGGTTTCAACAAGTTGGGAAATCTCCGGCTGGGGGAAAAGCCCTTCGAGCAGCCAGCGGAACTTCTTTTCCATCCGGTCTCGGCCCCAGTTTTGCTCCGCATATGTTTGAATGTATGACAGTCCCGACTCGACCTTTTGTCCATTCATTAATTCGATTGTCACCCGCGCGGCATCCTTCCCTTCGGGATCGCCGACTTCGCAAAGTTGATACAGGCAGGTCAACTCGTCAGATACTACCAACTCGACTTTCGCAGCAATGGCTCTTATCCGTTCATCGGACAGGCGCGGTTCAAGCACCTGTTTGGGACCCACTTCTCCATCCACGATCAATGCCGCGATGGGCCAGGCCAGATTGAACTGTGCCTGCTCTGTCGTCTCGGGCAGCCGCGTGCCGAGGTGCAAAGCAGCCTCATAAACTTCCACAACGATTTTCGAAATCTCCTGCTCGACGAACTTCTTCTCCGCTAAAAGACGTTGTACTGCCAGAAGCGCAGGGTGCGACCAGGCGCAGCAGGCGAAATCCTTCCAGGTGATTCCGCGCGGGAGGATGAAATTTTCGCCAATATCGCCAACCCAGGAGCTATATCGCCCCTCGCTGAACAGGCTGGATGTCCCGGTAAAGCCCCGCGAAGCCAGATCGGCAGACATGAGTCCCGTCAGTGCGCCCAATCCAATGCCATGTTTGACCATTGTTGGTTCATCCACAGATTTCATCAATGGCAGGTACGGGGAATCAAATTCGGCGATGCCCAAGGCGTTCAATATTTGTTCCGGCGGCAGTTTCATGATGTGGGATGCCAGCGCAGCGCAGCCGGTCGAGCCCCATGAACCGCAGCATCTCATAAATGAGTTGCTGTCATACCAGAAGCGCGCGGCGCGGAACATAACCTCGTAACCGACCACGCTGGCTGCCATCATTTCTGCGCCTGTGGTATTTCTCGATTCGCATAACGCCAGCGCGGCAGCCAGGACTTGAGCGCCTGGGTGACCCCAGGTGTACATTCCTGAATCGTCAATATCAACCGCGTTTGCGGCGACGCCATTCGCAAACGCAGCGCCCAGCGCAGAGACCTTGCGCCCGGAGTAGATCAACATGGCGCATTCACCGGGGAAAAGAGCCTGGGCGCTTTCGGCGGCAATACGCGAGACTTTGGCTTGAATACCTGCCAGCGCCGAGCCGAGATTATCCAGCATACAGACGCGGGCGCGTTCCTGCACTTCTGGCGGCAAATCCTCCCAGGTGGTTTTTTGTATGAAACGGGTCAGATTGGCTTCTGCATACGATAGTGAAGTCATTCCTGATCGGGCTTTCTGAAGGAGCGAGCTGAAAAGCCCGCTCCTTCAAGATTGATGATGGGTCGGTTATTGACCGGGGTAGGTATCGTAGAAGAAAACCGCCATGTAATAGGAAGGATTCGATTTAAATCCCTTAAAGGTTGAGCTCATCACAAAAGGCATAGGGACATCAACGGCAAATATCGATGGCGCATCCTCGATCGCCAATTTTTGCGCTTCGATGTACATCTCAGCAGCTGCCTTTCTATCGGTCGCGCTGACGACAGCAGCCGTATCGATCATTTCATCGAATTTTGGATTTGAGTAGTAGGACAGATTCAAGTAAACCTGTTCTTCAGATCGGTATGCAATATAAAGCAAGGAGTATGGGTCTGCATAATC
>CAILWD010000385.1 GCA_903837815.1 uncultured Chloroflexota bacterium
ACCTCCCCAGTCATCGGCTGGGGATTTTGATTCTCGTAACACAGGAGTCCAAAAGTTCTACTTTTGGACTGGCGGAAGTAGAACTTCCGCACTCCATACGAAAAGGAAAATATTTATGTTTCGCAAATCCCTTATTCTGACATTACTCCTTGCCCTGCTGATCGCAGGTTGCGCTCCCGCCGCCACCCCGACGCCTGCTCCCGTTGCAACAGAAGCTCCCGCCGTCGAAGCCCCTGCGGCAACCCAAGCCCCTGTTTTGGAAGAAATCTCATTCACCGACGCGCTTGGCAATGCGATCACCTTGAAAGGCACAGCCCAACGCATCGTTTCCCTCTCGCCCTCTGTAACCGAGTCCCTCTTTGCCATCGGCGCGGGTGGACAGATGGTCGGGCGCACCGACTATTGCAACTACCCTGAAGAAGCCCTTTCCTTGCCGAGTGTCGGCGGGTTTGACGCATCCAACATCAGCATGGAATCCATCATCGCCCTCGAACCTGACCTGGTGATCGGCGGCTCTGTGTATCAGGCAGATGTCATCAAGTCCATTCAAGAAGCAGGCATTCCTGCCTTCGTCAGCCAGCCCGCGAATATTCAAGGCATCATGGACTCGCTGGCCTTGTTCGGAAAAATCACCGGCCACGTGGACGAAGCCGCTGCCGTTGCAAACGAAATGCAAGCGCGGGTGGATGCAGTCAAACAAGTTGTGGCTGGCGTCCCCGCCGACCAGCGCCCAACCGTTTTCTATGAAGTCTGGCACGAACCGCTCATGTCTGCCAACAACAAAACCGTCGTCGGCGAAGTGATCGACCTGGCTGGCGGTGTGAACATCTTTGCCGACCTGCCCGACGAGTACCCCACCGTCAGCGCGGAGCAGATATTGGATGTTGACCCGCAATTCATCATCGGCCCCAGCAGTCACGCCGACCAGATGACCTCTGAAATCATCGGCGGACGTGAAGGCTGGGAAAACCTGAGCGCCGTCACGAACAACGCCATCTTCATCGTAGACGGCGACATCATCTCGCGCTACAGCCCGCGCATCGTCGAAGTGCTGGACGAGTTCGCCAAGACCCTGCACCCCGATTTGTTCAAGTAAAGCGCTTCGACTACGCTCAGCGCGAAGTTCGTCCTGAGCGTAGTCGAAGGACAAACCACATGACCCGCACCGCCTCGATTTTCATCGGATTGACCGCACTGCTCCTCATCGGCAGCCTGCTCAGTTTGGGCATGGGCGCGGTCAGCATCAGCCCGTCTGAAACGCTGGCAGCCCTCAGCGGGAATCCCGTCAAGGCATCGCACGCCACCATTCTTTGGGATTTCCGAGTCGCCCGCGTGTTGCTGGTACTCCTGTGCGGCTCCGCCCTCGCCTCGGCTGGGTCGGCGTTTCAGGGACTTTTTCGCAACCCGCTGGCTGACCCGTACATCGTCGGCGCATCGGGCGGCGCGGCGTTGGGCGCGACTTTGGCAGTGGTCTTCCATCGCGCTGTGCCCATTGGCGTGGCGGGATTTCTCGGCGCGTTGGGCGCAGTGTTGGTGGTGTACGCGATTGCCGAAGCCAGCAACTTTGGCTCGGTTGTCTCCCTGCTGTTGGCGGGCGCGGCGATGAGTACCATGCTCTCGGCAATCGTGTCGTTGCTTCTGCTTTTGAGCGACGAAGTTCTGCACGAAATTTTTTCCTGGCTGATGGGCGGATTCTCTGGGCGCAGTTGGTCGCACCTGACTCAGGCAAGCGTCGCCGCCTTTTTGGGTATCGCCATCATCCTGCCCATGTCCCGCGCACTGGACGCGCTCTCTGCGGGCGAATCAAGCGCTGAGGCTTTGGGGCTTGACCTGCGCCGCGCCCGCCTGTTGATTGTCATCGGCGCGAGTTTGTCCACGGCGGCGGCGGTCTCTGCCAGCGGAATTATCGGATTCGTCGGGCTGATTGCTCCGCATTTGGCGCGGCGATTGGTTGGCGCGTCTCACGCAGTCGTCATCCCCGCCTCGATGTTGCTGGGTAGTATTTTGCTCCTCGTCGCCGACGACCTGGCGCGGACGATTGCCGCTCCGCTCGAATTACCCGTCGGCGTGTTCACCGCTTTACTCGGCGGCCCCTTTTTCCTCTTCCTGCTGAGAAAAGGCGTCGCGAGTTCGTAAGAAAATCGACCACCGATAAACACAGATGAAACGGATTTTTGAATTTCATCAACCATATCTGTGTTTATCCGTGTTCATCTGTGGTTTAGGATTGCCAAGGAGTTTGCCATGTTACTTTCTGCCAATTCCCTCTCGCTCAGTTACAACGGACATAACGTTGTCGAAGGATTCAACCTGTCCATCCCAAAACGAACCATCGTCGGCTTGGTTGGCCCCAACGGCTCTGGCAAGACGACCATTTTGCGCGCGTTGGCTGGCTTGATTGAACCCCGCGCAGGGACGGCGTTGGTGCAGGGCAAACACGCCTCTCGTTTGGACAAGCGACTCCGCGCCCGTCAGATTGGCTGGGTTCCCCAACAGGAAAGCGCCGCCTGGCCCCTGACCGTTTCCGAAGTTGTCCGCCTCGGACGCGCTCCGCATCGCGGCTGGCTCATGCCCTTCACCACCGAAGACATGGACATCGTCGAATGCGCCCTCGCCCGCGCCGATTTGCTCGCGCTCAAACATCGCCCCGTCAATAAATTATCGGGCGGAGAATTTCAGCGTGTGTTGATTGCCCGCGTGCTGGCTCAAGAACCCGAAGCGCTGCTTTTGGATGAACCCACCGCGAGCCTCGACATCCATCACCAAATCCAAGTCCTTGACCTCGTGCGCGGACTGGTTCACGAAAAAGGTCTCTCCGTCGTCATGGCAATCCATGACCTGAATCTCGCCGTGCGCTACTGCGACCAGTTGGTTTTGCTCAATCGCGGAAAGCAAGTCAGCGCGGGGACTCCCGAAGAAGTTCTCACTCCGCAAAATCTGCACACCGTCTTCGGCGTCAACGCCCAACTTTACCGTGACCCGTGGGGCGCTTGGGCGGTCAGCGTTCAATAAAACACAGACCTGACAGGTTTCAAAAAGTCAACTCAGTCAAACGGGTTTTCGTGGAAACCTGTCAGGTCTTTTTCAAAAGGAAAACATAATGCCTGACAAAAAAGGTTTACTCATCGTCAACACGGGCGACGGCAAGGGAAAATCCACCGCCGCGTTTGGGACTCTGCTCCGCGCCTGGGGGCGGGGGATGAAGATTTGCGTCGTGCAATTCATCAAATCGGAAACAGGCGCGTGGGGAGAAATCAAAGCCGCCAAGAAGATGGGCATCGAATGGCTCACCACAGGCGACGGCTTCACCTGGCTGTCCAAAGACATGGACGAAACTACCGCCCGCGCCCAACACGGCTGGAAACTGGCTCAGGAAAAAATATCCAGCGGAAACTACGATTTGATTCTGCTTGACGAGTTCACCTACCCGCTTCACTACGGCTGGTTGGACACCGCCGAAGTTTTGGACTGGCTCAAAGAGAATCGTCCGCCCAACCTGCACTTAATTATCACGGGACGTTCCGCGCCCGAAGCCTTAATCCAAGCTGCGGACTTGGTGACCGAAATGAAACTGGTCAAACATCCCTACGAGCAGGGACTCAAGGCTCAGGCGGGAATCGAGTTTTAGATGTCATTGCGAGGGCGCTCTTGTTCTTCCCTGGCACCGCCCGCCAGGGCAGGTGTGCCCGAAGCAATCTCCCAATGAATACGAGATTGCTTCGTCAGGCTAACGCCCTCCTCGCAATGACAGGATAACAAGATGAAAAAAGGCTTACTCATCGTCAACACAGGCGACGGCAAGGGAAAGTCTACTGCCGCACTTGGGATTCTGCTTCGCGCCTGGGGGCGGGGAATGCGCGTGGGCATGTTCCAATTCTTGAAGAGCGGCGCGGCGGACTACGGCGAATATCGAGCCGCGCAAAAACTCGGCATCGAAATTGAGTCGCTCGGCGACGGCTGTTCGTGGGAGAGCAAAGACTGGGAAGTCTCACGCGAGGTCAATTTGTCGGCGTGGGAAAAGGTCAGGGAAAAAATCACCAGCGGCGGGTACGATGTCCTTGTGTTGGACGAGTTCACTTTCCTTCTTCATTTCAAATGGCTCGACGCCGCCGAAACCGTCCGCTGGATTATCCAAAACAAGCCGCCGACCCTGCACCTGATTATCACAGGACGCTACGCCCCGCAGGAGTTGATTTCCGCCGCAGACCTCGTGACCGAAGCGCTCGAAGTCAAACATCATTACAAAGAGCAGGGGCTGACCTCCGTGCCTGGGATAGACCGATGACCGCGCCCCGCTTTGTGCTGGCAGCCCCGTCGAGCGGCAGCGGCAAGACCACGCTTGCCACGGGACTGATGTCCGCATTTGCGGAGCGCATGACCGTGCAAGCCTACAAAGTGGGGCCCGACTACATTGACCCTGGCTATCACACCGCCGCCACGGGTCGCCCCTCGCGCAACCTCGACACGTGGATGATTCCCCCTTCGCGGGTGAAAGAGTTATTTTCGCGCAGCGCACTCGGCGCGGACATCTGCATCATCGAAGGCGTGATGGGACTCTTCGACGGCTACGACGGGCGCACCGAATCAGGCAGCACGGCGGAGGTTGCCAAACTGCTGTCCGCGCCTGTGGTGCTGGTTATCGACGCGGGGAGCATGGCTCGCAGCGCGGCGGCGATTGCGCTGGGATTCAAGACCTTCGACCCTGATTTGAATCTCACGGGTGTCATCCTCAACAATGTGGCGGGAGCGGCGCATGCCCAATGGCTGACCGAAGCCGTCCAATCCGTCGGCTTGACCGTTTTGGGCTGTGTGCCACGCGACCAGAATCTATCCGTCCCCGAACGCCATCTTGGACTGTACATGGCGGGCGAACGCAGTGCGGCAACGCAAAAATTTATCGAAGCCGCGAAGGAAGTTGTCCGCCAGAATATTGATTTATCCGCGCTTGAAAATTTGGCGCGAACTGCCTCCGAACTTGGAGTCCAAACGCTTCGCGTCCCGACTTTGGACTATCAAAATCCCGCGACCCGAATCGCCGTTGCCCGCGACGAAGCCTTCTGCTTTTACTACGAAGACAACTTCGACCTGCTGCGCGAAGCGGGCGCGGAACTGGTCTTCTTTAGCCCGTTGCATGACTCCGCCCCGCCCCCCGCTTTGAGCGGACTCTACCTCGGCGGCGGCTACCCCGAACTCTACGCGGCGCAACTCGCGGAAAACGTATCCATGCGAACAGCGTTGAAATCCGCCATCGAGTCGGGAATCCCGACCTATGCCGAATGCGGCGGGTTGATGTCACTCGCGGAATCCTACTTCGACGAAGCGGGAAACGAATACCCGATGATGGGCGTCCTGCCTGGCTCGACCCGCCTGACGGGCAAACTCAAAATGGGCTACCGCGAAGTCGTCGGGTTGGAATCCAGCCCACTGCTTGAAAAAGGTCAAACCGCCCGCGGGCATGAATTCCACTACTCCGAATGGATTCGCCCCGAAGAAA
>CAILWD010000386.1 GCA_903837815.1 uncultured Chloroflexota bacterium
CTTCTTCGGCGGCTACCGCGAGATTTGGTTTTTGAAGGACACCTTCCTCAGCGTTGACCGCGCCTGGTTCCTCGGTCCCGTCTATTTGCTGATTAAAGTCATTGTCTTGCTCTTTGGCATGATTTGGATCCGCGCCACCTGGCCCCGAATCCGCTACGACCGTTTGATGTCCTTTGGCTGGAAGGTTTTGCTTCCACTTTCTTTCGTGACCGCCTTCATCACCGCGACTGGAATTTTGCTCGCGCAGGAATTCGACAACCAACTTTATCTGTATGGGATTCCCGTGCTTTCAATCATCAGCGCACTGGTGGCGGTGGTCTTTATTTATCGTGACTTGAGGAGAAAATCCCATGGGCGTATTTGAACCCGTCATCGAACTTGGGCGTGGACTTGCCGAAACGCTGCGCTCCTTTCTGTTCGAGCCGACTGTCACCATTCAATATCCCGAAGAAAAACGCGAAGTCCGTCCGCGCTATCGCGGGCGTCACATCCTGCACCGCTATGAGAACGGACTCGAAAAATGTATTGGCTGTTCGCTCTGCGCCGCCGCCTGTCCCTCGGATGCGATCTTCGTCGAAGCCTCCGAGAACACCGATGAGAAGCGCTTCTCGCCTGGTCAGCGCTATGCCTCGACCTACGAAATCAACATGATGCGCTGTATCTACTGCGGCTTCTGCGAGGACGCCTGTCCCACCGAAGCGATCACCCTCGGCGACAACTACGAACTCGCCTACACTGACCGCCGCGACTCGATCTATCCCAAAGAGAAGCTTCTCGAACCCGCTCCCTCCGCAGACATGTCCACCCCGCGCAAGGTGGAGCCTGGCGTGTATAACCGCTCGGTGCCTGAGATGAAGAATCCGAAAGATTGGTGATTAGTGAATGGGTAATTAGGTAATCTGGCATTTGGAATTCCTGATTACCTAATTCCTAATTACCTCTTTTCCAAAGGTATCTATGACTTCTGAACTAATTGTCTTCCTCGTCCTCTCCCTCGTTGCCATTGCCAGCGCGCTTGGCATGTTATTCAGCCGCAACACCATCTACTCGGCGTTGTTCCTCGTGCTGAACTTCGTGACCGTGGCGGTCTTCTACCTGATGCTCGGCGCGCCGTTCATTGCCATGTCGCAGATTACCGTGTATGCGGGCGCGATCATGGTTTTGTTCCTCTTCGTCATCATGCTGCTCGGCGCGGAAAGCGTGACTTCTCCAACGCAGGGCATGTCATGGCAGAGACCCCTGGCTTTCCTGCTGGCAATCACGCTGACAGTTGAATCGGTCTATCTCATCTTTGCCCGCGCCAGGCTGGACACGGTCATCACCGCACCAGACGCCGCGACCAATTCAATGGAATCCCTGCGCGAGATGGCAATGACTCTCTTCGACAAGTTCCTGTTGCCGTTTGAAATCACGTCTATTTTGCTGTTGGTCGCAATGGTCGGCGCGATTGTTTTAGCTAAGAAAGAAAAAGGAGCAAAGGCGTAGGTCGGTAATTAGTAATTGGTAAATAGTAATTACCAATTACCACTTACCAATTACCCTTTTCACACCATGATTTCCACCAACTACTACATCATCCTCTCCGCCATCCTGTTCACCATTGGCGCGTTGGGCGTGCTTATCCGCCGCAACCCGTTGATTATCTTCATGTCCATCGAGTTGATGCTCAATGCGGCAAACCTCGCCTTCGTCGCCTTCGGGCGTTCGTGGGAGATTGCCAAAGGCGAAGCATTCTTCAACGGACAGATCTTCGTCTTCTTCGTCATCGCCGTCGCCGCCGCCGAAGTGGCTGTGGGACTGGCGCTGATCGTCGAGATTTTCAAGACGAAGAAGAATATCAATATCGATGAGATGAATTCTTTGAAGGGATAAAAGTCATGTCATTGCGAGCCGCGCTCTTGCTCTTTGCGGCGAAGCAATCCCCACACAACACGGAGATTGCTTCGTCGGGCTGATGCCCTCCTCGCAATGACATACTACTCGGAGCACTTATGCACTTTGAACCCATTTATTCCCTCGCCCCTCTGCTGGTCTTCGCCCCGCTGACGGGTCTGCTGCTCAACCTGCTCTTCGGCAGGCGTTGGAGCGAGACCGTCGTCGGCGCGGTGGCGAGTCTGGCTTCGGGCGTGGCGTTCGTCGTCTCGGTCTTACTGACGTACGCCCTCGCGGCTGGACACGGCGAAGTCGTCCGCGTGCAGCTTGCCCAGTGGATTCACGTCGGCAGTTTGCAGTTGGATTGGACTTTCCGCATTGACTCGCTCTCGACCACGATGATGCTGGTCGTCTCAGGCGTCGGCACCCTCATCCACATCTACGCCATCGGATATATGCACGAGGATGTGCGCTTCAAACATCAGGAGGGACGCTTCGCGCGTTTCTTCATTTTCCTCAACCTCTTCATTGCGGCGATGATGATTTTGGTCAGCGGCGACTCGTACCTGATGCTCTTCGTCGGCTGGGAGGGCGTGGGGCTGTGCTCCTTCCTGCTGATTGGTTTCTGGTTCGAGATGGACACGCTTGGTCGTCCGTCGTGGGCAAACTCGGATGCGGGCAACAAGGCGTTCATTGCCAACCGTATCGGCGACTTCGGGTTTTTGATTGCCGCCTTCCTCATGTTTTGGAATTTTGGCTCGCTTCAATTTGATGAGGTCTTTCTGGGCGCGAGTTCGCTCTCCGCGATCAACTCCCCGTTGACGGTGGCGATTACCCTCTTCCTGCTCTTGGGCGTGGCAGGCAAGTCGGCGCAGATTCCGTTGTACGTTTGGTTGCCAGATGCGATGGCGGGTCCAACCCCAGTCTCGGCGTTGATCCATGCCGCGACAATGGTCACGGCTGGCGTGTATCTCGTCGCCCGTTCCGCGCCGATTTACACCACCGCTCCCGCCGCGCAATATCTGGTGGCTATGACGGGCGCGATCACTGCGCTCTTCGCCGCGACGATTGCCGTCGGGCAATATGATATCAAGAAGGTGCTGGCATATTCCACCGTTTCGCAGTTGGGCTTCATGGTTGCGGCGGTCGGCATGGGCGCGTACGTGGCGGGGATGTTCCACCTCGTCACGCACGCTTTCTTCAAGGCGCTGCTCTTCCTCTCGGCGGGTTCGGTCATCCTTGGTTTGGAGCGCGGACATCATCAC
>CAILWD010000387.1 GCA_903837815.1 uncultured Chloroflexota bacterium
CGATGATGGATTACGTCAACGCCTTTGTAGACGTGCGCGACGTCGCCCGTGCCGTGACCCTTGCCCTCGCCAAAGGTCGCAGCGGGGAGCGGTATATTGTCTCGGCGCACAATGCCAGCATGATCGAATTTACCCGGCTTGTGGTGGATGCCCTGGGAAGAAAGACCCGCATCCTGCCGCTTTCCCCGTCAGGATTGAAATTTGCTGACGGTTTGGTTGCCCTGCTCGACATGTTGAATCTCAACCCCGGTCTCCGCCGCCCTTCGCAGATGAACATCGATAAACCCTGCTCGCATGAAAAAATCAAAACCGAAATGGGCTGGGAGCCGGCGTTCACTTTGGAGGAGTCGATTCGGGATTCGGCGCGTGGGGCAATGGCAAAGAGGGAATAGGAATGGACTTGCAGGGCAAACGTATTCTCATCACCGGCGCGGCGCGCGGACTTGGGCGTGAACTTGCGGCGCTTCTCGAAAGGGAGGGCTGTTCCCTGATTCTTGTTGACCGTGACCCATTTTCGTTTTCAAATGTGCAAGCCCTCGTCTGTGACCTTGCCGATTTTTCTCAACGAAAGAGGCTGATCGAAGATGCGGGAAAAATCGACATCCTCATCAATTGCGCGGGGATCGGCAGCCATTCGCAATTGAATCAACTCGCGGTGGATGAGGTCGAGCGCGTGATGCAGGTCAACGCCCTTGCGCCGCTGGAGTTGGTTGCCGGGCTGTCGCCCCTTGAATTGGTCGTCAACATCGGGTCGGTGGCAGGGGAGATGAACCTGCCCTCAATGAGTTTGTACTCTGCGAGCAAGTCCGCCGTCCATGCCTTCAGCCGCTCCATCCAACTCGAAGGCGTGAAGACTCTGCTTGTGATTCTTGGTCCCCTGCGCGGCACAGACTTTGCCCGGTCCATCGCGCATCCGCACACAGGTCAGCCGGGCTGGTACCGGCGGCTGGATCTGCCTGTCGAGACGGCGGCCAGGCTCATCGTCCAGGCAATGAAGCGGGGACAGAGTCAACTGGTTGCGCCGGGGTGGTATCGGATTATTTTTCCACTGGCGCGCTGGCTGGCGCCGTTGATCGAGCTTTTTGGGGAAAAATTTTAAACTCGCTTGACGCATTCCATTCCAGCGCATATAATCCCAACCGTTCAGAAGTAGTACGTGATGACTCCCCCGTCAGAAAAGAAGGTCATTGGCTGTGAGCCTTCGCAGGGAAAAATCGCCGAAGTCGTCTGAATTCACTGACGAAGAAAAGCCTGCGGCTGAGTAGACCGTCACGGGGTTGCCCGTTATCGCAAAGACCGATGGTTGTCGGTTGCCGAGCGCAGTCGAAAGACTGAATTGAGGTGGTACCGCGAAGTTGACGCTTCGTCCTCATCATGGACGGAGCGTTTTGTTTTAAGTACATTCGTAAACATGTAGACATGTACACATGTAACCAACTTGTATACTTGTTTACCTGTCTACCCGACCCAAGGAGCCAGAATGACCAAACAGGAATTACCCAAAGCCTACGATTTCAAATCCACCGAGTCCCGCATCTACGAGAAATGGGAGAAGGGCGGATACTTCAAGCCGCACAACGACCCGAACAAGCCGGGCTTCGACCCGAACGTCAAGCCGTTCGTCATCGCCATTCCGCCGCCCAATGTGACCGGCGAACTGCATCTCGGTCATGCCATGTTTGTCAGCGTGGAAGATTTGATGATTCGCTACCACCGCATGAAAGGCTACTCGGCGCTCTGGGTTCCCGGCTCGGACCACGCGGGAATCGCCACACAATTAATGGTGGAGCGCGACCTGCTCAAAACCGAGGAAATCACCCGCG
>CAILWD010000388.1 GCA_903837815.1 uncultured Chloroflexota bacterium
CAGTCCGCGCAGGACGGCGAAGACGACGATGGCGACCAGGGCGGTGACCAACGCTTCGGGCGCGTTTGTCAAATTCGCTTCGAGCGCCGCCTTGAGTTGGTCGGCAGTCATCGAGCTGGGATTCCCCGTCGCCTCCAGAATCTTCGGCAGCGCCGCTTCCATAAATTGGGCGGGGATTTTGTCCAGCGCTCCCAAAACCTGGCTGGCGAGGAATCCGCTCGTGACCGCGTCGATGACATTGCGAATCATGCGCGGCACAGCCAGTTGCGAAAGCGTGGCGATAATCAAAAAAACATACGGCAGCGCGGCTTGACGTTTGTAATTCGTCAAATACTTGATTGCGCGCCCAATGCCGCCGCTGGACTTTGTCCGCTCGCGACGGCGGGATGTTTGTGTCATGGTTGCTTGCAAAGGAATACTCCTGATGAAAATTACCTGTTGTTCGCGCCGAGCGTAGTCGAGGCGCACATGTCCTTCGACTACGCTCGGGACGAAGATTTCAACCAACTTCGGTTGATAAAAATACCAAAAAATTGTGCAGAAATTATGCAAGGGCGGGCACACAAGAAAACAGGTACACAGGTTTCGAATCCGTGTGTACCTGTTTACGTGCCTGCTTGTTTACTTACCTCCATTGTACTCCTCCGCTTTTACGTCCGCTGTTAGAGGTGTGTTAGAGTTTAAAACGTGACAGTTGCCTACCCACTTTGTTTTGGTGTGCAACCCTCGCCTCATTCTCATGGATTGGTTAAGATAAGATCATGTAATTTAGGTAATTTTAGCCTTGATAATGCAATTGTTGCATACCTTTGCTGAATGGGTTTGTTTTCAGCATCAACTTTGATAAAGAAAAAAACACCCCGTCCAACCATTTCAGGACAGGGTGTTTTTGCCTATATATTTTCAAACCGAAAGCGAGGGCGTCCCACCTTTTTGCAAGCTTGGTCAGGGAAATATGAGAGATTACCTTGTCACCAGGACATAAAGACCAGACTGGGTGGTATTGACGTTGAACAGATCATCGGCAGTCTGATATCCAGATATCTCAACCCACTTGCTGCCGTCCCAGAAGAGCACGATGAAGTTGGATCCAGACATCCCGGAGGGGATGGCAAAGCTAATCACCATATCGCCAGTCAGCGGAGATGCGACTTTTACATCCATTCCTGTGATAAAGGTGTACCTGGGCTCGAATGGGGCCGGAAGATCGGAATTGGACTTTATTGTTATCATGACGCTGTTGGATTGTTCCCCACCCATGCTGCTGCAAGGTAGGAAAACCTGATTATTGGACCTATTGAGATTGAAGCCGTTTAGACCGGTGCCGCAACTCAAGTCCACATTCTGCCCGTCTCCCGTCGATATATTTCTGATGAAAGAGGATGTTCCGGTGAAAAGGCCACCATTGGAGAAATCCTCACCGCCAACGAAAGCTTCCCCGCCACTAGAAAAGTCGCCGCCGGAAGAACCGCCGCTGGAGCAGATGATCGTATCGTCTTCGCCATTGTCGAAGCTATCGACGTTGGAGCAGGTGAAGGTACTGCTTAGGGATGTTGCAATGCCAGGCCCGGGATCGTTCGGATCACCCTTGCCATTATCATGGGCGGTGACGCCTGACAGTGTGACGCCGCCGCTGGGACTGTTAGGGTAACCATACCCATGACCACCCATATCAATTGCAGTCAGAAGGAGTCCGATATAACCGTTAAAGTTGGCATTGGTGTCGGTGAAGTTCTGGTTTGCGCCGCCATCAGTCATTATGCCATAGAGGCGGTTGTAGCTGAAGTTGCTGTTTGTCACATCCAGGTCGTATGCGCTGATGAGGGAAGCGCCAGAGTTGTAATTAAAATCAGCAGTTACATTCGCCAGGGCGATGCCGCCAGCCGCGGTATTACTCACAGAGATGCCGTTTGAGCCGGCGTTTTGATATTCGGAGCCGTTGAAATTGGCAGTGACGGTATCCAGGCTGACCAAACCACCTGAGACAATCTCCAGACCATGAGCTCCATTGCCCCACGTGCGGGGGTCCAATGCGTAGGTGGTTCCATCACGAAAGATGCTCGTGGTAGTGCCGAAGGTGCTGTTGGTGACCGTCACGGTGCCGGTGTTGCTGGCATTCCCATTATTGGTGTTCAAAGAAGCGCCGCTTTGAGCGTTCCCATTGGCGGTGATGCCATCGACGCTGATGTTGCCATTGGTTTTTACGTTCAAACC
>CAILWD010000389.1 GCA_903837815.1 uncultured Chloroflexota bacterium
GTCAATCAATTGTAGCGACGCAGAATTTTGCGTCTCCACCCGATAATGCGCCAGCAGGTCTTCGGATAAGGCGGCGACCACTTCTCGTGGATGGCAGCCAACTTCCAGCGCGCGAAGCGAAGCGGCGGTCTTCTTCCGCCACTTCTCGAAATGGGAATTCATCCCCGTTATAAATTCGGCAAATTCGGGATGATACCGTAAAGACGCAAAATTTTGCGTTTCTACGGCACAATACCCTGGGCGAATTTCGCGGAACAGACTCCGCCTCAGGCTGGGGCAAACATCCCAATATTGTTTCAACGCCTCCACATCCGCCGCAGGAATGCCGCCCTGCAAATGTCCCGCGATGTCCTGCAAATCTTCGGCTTGCTGGCTGTCGATGTAGCGCGGCAGGTTCAGGTTGAACTCGTTGCGCTCGATCTCCTCGAACGAAACCATGCGGGCAAACTTGTCCACATCCTGCCGCTTGCCGAACACATCCACAATCTTGTGAATATCCTGCGCGCGCAGGCGGTTCTTGGGGCCGTCCTTCATATATCCGCCGCTCGCGTCGATCATGAAAATGCCCTTTCTTGTGTGCGCACCCTCCTTGTCGATCACGATAATGCAGGCGGGAATGCCCGTGCCATAAAACAAATTGGCAGGCAAGCCGATAATGCCCTTGATGTATCCCTTGCGGACGAGCGCGCGGCGGATGTCTGCCTCGGCATTGCCACGAAACAGCACGCCATGCGGCAGAATACACGCGCCCTTGCCTTTGGGTTTCAGCGAGCGGACGATGTGCAACAGATAGGCATAATCGCCCTGCTTGGCGGGCGGCACGCCGAACGCCTTGAAGCGTTCATACGGATCGTTGAGCGGGTCAACGCCCGTGCTCCACCGCTTGTCTGAAAACGGCGGGTTGGCAACCACATAATCGAAGGTCTTGAGTAGAGACGTAAAATTTTGCGTCGTGAGAGACGTAAAATTTTGCGTCTTGAGAGATGAAAAATTTTGCGTCTTGAGAGATGAAAAATTTTGCGTCTCTTCTTTGAATTTTGGGTCTGCCAGCGTATTGCCTTGCATGATGAGCGCGGTGGGATTGTTGTGCAGGTACATATTCATGCGCGCCAGGCCGCTCGTCGCCGCGTCTTTTTCCTGACCGTAAATGGATACGGGCGTCCCAGCCTCATCTGCCACCTTGAGCAGTAACGAACCAGAGCCGCAGGTCGGGTCATAGACGGTGGTATCCGCGCTGGTCTTGGCTTCGCGAATCCCGCTAATCTTCGCCATGATCTGGCTCACCTCGGACGGCGTGTAAAACTGTCCCTTGCTCTTGCCGCTCTCCGTGGCAAAGTGCCGCATCAGGTATTCGTACGCATCGCCGAGAATGTCATCATTTTCGGCTCGTTGTTTCGAGAAGTCCAGCCGCTTATCTTCAAAGATGGCAATCAGATTCGTGAGCTTCTTAACCATCTCATCGCCAGAGCCAAGTTTGTTGGGATCATTGAAATCGGGAAAGTCTGAAAGCGAAAGCTGATCGTTCGCATTCGCCAGCGGCGCGATGATCTTCTTGTTGATCTGGTCGCCGATGTCGCTCTTGCTTTTAAGCGCCACCATATCCTTGAACCCCGCCCCTTTGGGAATCGTGATCGGCGCAAACGGCACACCCGCGTATTTATCGCTGATGTACTTGATGAACAACAAAACGAGGACATAGTCTTTATACTGCGAAGCGTCCATACCGCCGCGCAATTCGTCACAACTTGCCCAGAGAGAGGAGTAGAGTTCTGATTTTTTGAGCGCCATATAATCCTTTGTACGTCATTGCGAGTCTTCGAGAAGCAACCCCCAATGACAAGGAGATTGTTTCGGACAAAGCGCAAGCGCAGGTGTGACACTAGAAAATTGATTTACTTTCGTGAACCAAAAAATATCCCGAAGAACTACGCGCCAGGGTTTCCTCGATAGGGAAAATGGAATTGATCGTCTTCAAGTTCTTCAAGTCCGCCATCTCCACCAGTTCGATATGCCCAACCTTCACCCAGGCATTCATAAACTTCAGCAGTTTCTTCTCTGCGTAATACGAGGGGATCAACGCCTTTTCCTTCTTCGGGAAATCGCGTGACACCGCCAAAACCCGCGCCTTGTACGGCGTGGACTTTCTGCGGTTGCCCTTCACCAGATACAGAAAAGTCGGGGTCTTCTGCTCGACCTGCTTGTTCAACATCTCGATGCGCGTGAGGGACAATGTCCCGCCTAACTTGCCAAACCAAACCGCGCAATGTTCATCCGCCACTTGATTATGAAGGGAAACGACATCCCCGACCTCGAACATGGTGTCTGAAAAGCGAATCACAAGGTGTAACGGGCTGGTCAACATGGGCTAATTTTAGTCGAAATCCATAACCTATGGCAGGGCGAAGCCAAATCGATCCATGACTGGGATGTTTCTATATTTGTCACCTTCAACTCAATATCAACCATGGTTGTGCCTCTTTTCTCCATCACAGGGTCAAGAGTAACGGGATTTTCCTCCACTGCCGCTTTAAATCAACATGTCCGGCAAAATTTGCCGGACATGCCTCTCAGGTTATAACTTGTCGGGGTGGAGCGATTTGAACGCTCGACCTCACGGACCCGAACCGTGCGCTCTACCGGGCTGAGCCACACCCCGAACAACGGGTTGCATTATACCACTATGGTTTATTTTGTCAGGGGCGAATTTTGGAATTTTTATAAAATGCCAAGGGTGACAAAGTTCGAGTTCACGAGCAGCATGGGAACCCGCACATGGAACTGCGGCAGATAAGGATTGACGATTTCAGCATCGTAAATGGAAAGCCACAGGGTATGCATCACATCGAGGCTGGTGGCGTTTGCTTCGAAATACGGATGCCGCCGGGTCCATCATTGGTATGCGTCATGACCGTTGCAGTCTTTTCGTCTGCGGCAGTTAAGTTAACAACACCCTTCCACCCTCCCGCATGAACGTTTATACTCTGCCAATCACTTTTGGACACACATCGGATATGCCTCACGCCAAACATTGGAACATCTCCTCCCTGATCTCACCCGAAGCGGATTCTGCGCTCTCGAAATTCCCAGCCATCCTCAGACAGATTCTTTTCAACCGCGGCTATGCAGACGAGGCTGAGGCGCGCGCCTATCTCAACGCCAAAGCGGATTTTGACACCGATCCCTTCCAGATGACCGGGATGCGCGAAGCGATTGACCGAATCCGGGCGGCGATTCAAAACCATGAACCCATCGCCATCTACGGCGATTACGACGTGGACGGGGTGACATCCACCGCCCTGCTCGTGGAAACGCTGGCTTATTTCGATGCCGACGTGCGCGGATATATCCCCAATCGTTTCGAAGAGGGATACGGCCTGAACAACGAGGCGATGGACAAGCTCAAAGCAGACGGGGTGAGGCTGGTCATCACTGTCGATTGCGGCATCCGCTCGCCGAACGAGGCGGCTTACGCCAAAAACCTGGGGCTCGATCTCATCATCAGCGACCACCACCACCCGGCCGAAGGGGAATTGCCGTCTGCGTTTGCGGTCATCAACCCGAAGCAGCCCGGTGACATTTATCCGGATAAGGATTTGGCTGGCGTGGGCATCGCATACAAAATTGCCGAGGCTCTCCTCAGCCTTCAACCTTCCGCCTTCACCCTCGACTCCCTCCTCGATCTGGTTGCACTGGGAACGGTTGCCGACCTCGCGCCGTTGAGCGGCGAAAACCGCATCCTCGTCCGCAGGGGATTGAGGCAGATGAAGCAGACCCGTCGTCAGGGATTGTTTTCACTGGCGGCTGTTTCTGAAATTCGGCTGGAAAAAGTCAACGCGGGGAGCATCGGCTTTTCGCTGGGACCCCGCTTGAATGCGGCTGGCAGATTGAAGGAGGCGCTTGCCGCCTATGAGTTGCTCATCACCAAAGAACCATCCCGCGCGGGGGAACTTGCGCAACTGCTCAACGTCCAAAACAGAGACAGGCAAACGCTGACTCGCAAAATCCAGGAGCAGGCTGAGGCGATGGCGCTTGCCGACGACCCCAAGGCCTACCTGATCTTTGCCGCGCACGAAGATTTCAGTTCGGGGGTGATCGGGCTTGCCGCATCCCGCCTGACGGATATTTACTATCGCCCGTCGATTGTCGCATCCAAAGGGGAGGCGGAGACTCGCGGTTCGTGCCGTTCCATCCCGGAGTTCCACATCACCGATGCGCTGGATCGCTGCGCTGATCTGCTGGTTCGTCACGGCGGACACGCGGCTGCGGCTGGATTCACGGTCAGGAACGAGAACCTGCCCGAATTGGTTGCGCGGTTGAAATCCATCGCGGAGGAAAAGCTTTCGCAGTCTGAACTCAAGCCGACGCTTACGGCGGATATGGAAGTCTCGCTGGTAGACATCCGCCCGGAGTTGTTCGAAAAATGCCTGAAGTTTCTCGAACCGACGGGCTACGGGAATCCGAATGCGGTTTTCGTGGCGCGCAATGTCCGCGTGAAAAATTCGCGTGCCATCGGCGCAGACGCCAAACATTTGAAACTGGCTCTCGAAGACGAGGCGGGCTACACTCACGATGCCATCGGTTTCCGTTTTGGCGAGTGGCAAAGGAGAATGCCGCCGCGCGTGGATATTCTGTTCACCTACGAAGTGAACGAATATAACGGGCGGATTGGCTATCAGTTGAATTTGAAGGATATCAGGGAGGCGGGGGATAAATGAGGCTGGTCAAATGTGTTCGCGGATCACGCGGGCGGGAAGTTCATAGTAGTACCGTCCATCTGTTTCGAGATGGAAGCCCATCCGTTTGAGATACGTCTCATGTTTGGCGCTGCCGGTGGAGGTCGAGAGGCGGTGAATCCCCTGTTGACGATAGAACTCGGCGCTTTCTTCGAGCAGGAATTTCCCGGCGCGGAAATCGCGGTAGCCGGGGATGACAAAGTCGAGAAAAATACGCGCCTCCTTCCCTTCCGGTTTGACGATGACCAGCCCGACGGGCAGCATGTTACGAAGGATGAAAACGACCACTTGCAAATCGTCGGGTTTGAACTGATAGGTGGGAATGAATTCCGAAATTTCTTTTCGATAGAATTCGAGGAAGCGCTTGAGATAGGCGCTGTCGGCGCGGACCTGCATCAGGGTGAAGTAATCGCGTCTCTGCCACATGCGCCAAAGGTTGTAGGCGTTGACGCAGAAGGTCAGGCTGTTGAGTATGGCGATTGGCAGGGCTCCAATCAGGATGCCATAACAAATAAAGAACGACGCGCCGATCATGTTGATCATGCGCAATCGTTGCAGAGATTTCATGCTGAGTGAAAATGCAACCAGCAATGAGCCAGCGTAGCCGATCAGTTCGTAGAGATGAGATGCGTCCATGATTCAGTTATGTGTGAGTAGTTCGAGCAGGAGGGACTGTTCGTTGTTTCCGTCTTCCAGCGCGCGGATGACGGTAAGTATAACGCCGTCCATGTTCTTCGTCACATCATAATTTCAGAAGCGGACGACCTGGTTGCAAGAGTATGGGGGTATTATCATGTCGATTTCAAAAACTCGCCAGATGAAGAAATCAATCCGTATGCATGATCCGTTTTGTGAAAAGGCGGGCGCGGCAGGACAATAAATTTTCGAGACTCTGTTTCTTGAACAAGCCGTTTCGCTTTTTTCTGGCGGCTCTGAACTTCAAAACTTCATGGCTTGGCAGGGAATTATCTTTTCCTTCGGTTTCGCTCAGAACAAAATTTATAAACTCGGCGCCTTCCACTTTTTGATGACATCCGCAAACGGAGGAAGAATCTTCTTCTCGCGGAAGGGATACCAGCCAATCTCCCCGCGTACTGCCTGTTCCTTCAATTCAGTCGAACCCCAAATGAGTGACCCGCCAAACGCGCCAAGCAAAGCCGAAAGCCAGTTGTTCGAGAGTAACAGCGAAACCACGATGGACAAAATCCCTGCGCTCATCGTGTACGGCCACCATAAAAAACCAAAGTGTCTCTCGCCGCGAATGACCCACACAAATCCCAAGCCGATGATGAAGAGCGTGGCAAAGCCAAGCCAAAGTCCGAATGAGTTCATTTTGCCGACTCCTTCATGGATGCAAGTTCCGCCGCAGAATACTTGCTTCCACGCGGATCGCGGTCGAGCCAGTCGAAGGTGGTCGCTTCGGGGTATTCCGCCAGAATCTTTGCGTGGCGCGGATTGTTCGGATTCGCGGGCGCGTGACCATGTTTGACTCGATTCTGCTGGCGGAGGAATTCGAGCGCGTCCCACAGAAAGGTCACAGCGAGGATGCCACTCCCCGCAGACAGAATCAGGTTCGGGGTCGTCAGAGAAAACGAGACAAATCCCAAACCCAAAGCCAGGACAAGTCCAATCGGAATCCATAAACGAATTGTATTCCGTTCGATTCTTCGCACCGCTACATGCCCCATCCACACGCCGAGAAAAGTCGCAAGCGCGGCGGCAACTCCAACAAGGTTCAACTGCATGATGACTCCAAAAATTGATTTCCGCAATTATATGCGGTCAATTTCAAGCCGTTTTCATTCTCACTGAACTCTTAGTGAAATCTCCATAATCTATGTATACATACATTCGATAAAACATAAAATACCGCAGGCTTGCATCCCAAAATAGGAGTCACGCATTAATGAAGATCGCAATCATCGGCGGGGGCATTACAGGTTTAAGCGCCGCGTGGGAACTGCAACAGCGCGGCATTGATTTTATTCTCCTCGAAGCCTCAGACCGCTGGGGCGGCAAGGTCATTTCATCGCAACTTGAATTGAAAGACGGCGCGCGTTTTTTGGTGGAAGGCGGACCCGATACGCTTATCACCCGCAAACCCGAATCATGGGATTTGGCGACCGAATTGGGATTGCTCGACCAGGCGACGAATCCCGGCTCCGAAGCGAGTGGAACCTACGTGCTGGATAACGCTTTGCTCCACCCGATTCCTGTTTCGCCCGCCCGATTTTTCTCCACCCCGCTGTTGACCCTGCGCGGAAAACTGCGCCTGCTTGCCGAGCCTTTCCAACCCGCCCGCCGCGACGACGAAGACGAGTCGCTGGCGGATTTTGTCCGCCGCAGACTCGGACAGGAAGCGTTGGATAAATTCATCGGTCCTGTGTTGGGCGGAATTTACAACACCGACCCCGAAACGCAGAGCATCATGGTTTCGTCGCCCGTCATGCGCGAGATGGAAAAAGACGGCGGCGGGTTGTTCGCGGGCGCGTTGAAGCGGATGTTGCGGAAAAAGAAGCGACGCGCCCCGTATGCCTTTATCTCGTTCAAGAATGGCTTGCAGGCATTGACCGACGAACTGTCTCGCCAACTCAAAGGCGATTTGCGATTGAATGCGCGGGTTGAACAAGTGACCCGCGATGGAAATGGCTACCGCGTTTTGATTGCCGACGGAAACAGCATTTACGCCGACGGTGTCATCTTTACAACGCTGGCGCATCAAACCTCCGCGATGATTCGGGAACTCGCGCCCGAAGCAAGCGCAAGGCTCGACGCGATTCGTCATCAAAACATCGGCACGCTGTCACTCGTGTACCGCGATTCGGATGTGCCAAAGGAACCGTACATCAGCGGCTTGATGATTCCGCGCCGCGAAAAGCGGATGATCGACGCGGTGACATTCACCTCGCGCAAAATGCCCGAACGTTCGACGACGGGGTACGCGGTGGTGCGGGTCTTCATCGGCGGCGGCGCTCCGCAA
>CAILWD010000390.1 GCA_903837815.1 uncultured Chloroflexota bacterium
ATCTTGTCCTCGCCTTGATTCGTCAGGCTGGCTTTACAAACGCTGCCCAAGCCAGACGCTTTTTCTCCGCCCATCTTCCCGCTGCATTTTCACTCCTCCTTACACCCTTTTCCTGACTTTGCTACAGCCATGCCAGCGTTCTTTTTTTAAGTTGACAAAGGCAACAAAATAGTTATAATTAGTTTGTTGCCCCAACATACTAATTATATGACACCCAAAACCGCTGATCAGGCTTTCTTGCGCGAAACAAATTTATCGACTGTATTGCGGCTGATTCATACGCAATCGCCCATTTCGCGCGCGCAACTTGCCGTTACCAGCGGGTTGAACAAATCCACTGTTTCAAGTTTGGTGGATGAACTTCTGGCGAAGCATCTGGTACACGAAACGGGCAGCAATTCCGGGGTGGCAGGACGCCCCGCCACCTGGTTGGAGATTAACCCGCACGCAGGGTTAGTCATCGGGGTGGAATTGGGAGTGGATTTCGTATCAGTTGCCGTGACAGACCTGTTGAGAAACGTCATCTGGCGGAAAAAGGAGGACACAAATCCCGCCGACCACCAGGACAAAATGATTGAGCAAACATTGCAGATCGTCAAGGAAGCAATGACTGCCAGCAAAAAAAAAGACGGGCGTTTTTTAGGATTGGGGCTTTCCACCCCAGGAACTGTCGACTTGAAAGAAGGGCTGCTGATATTTGCGCCAAATCTACATTGGCATAACGTACCCTTTCGCAAAATTTTTCACCAACAAACAAAACTCAAAATTTATATCGAAAATGACGCCAACGCTGCGGCAATTGCCGAGCACCTGTACGGCGCCGCGCAGCACAACCGAGACTTTCTCTTCGTATTTGCAGGAGTCGGCATTGGCGGCGGGCTTTTCCTGAACGGCAAGTTATATCGCGGAAAAAACGGCTACGCGGGTGAAATTGGACATTTCCCCATCATCGCCGAGCCGTCACAAGTTCTTTGTCATTGCGGCAATTACGGATGCTGGGAAACCTACGCCAACCAATATTCGATTATCCAGCGCGTGCAAACAAAACTGGAAAAGAAAAACGATAGCATTCTCTCTGCCCTGACAAGGGAGCAAAACGCCCCCATCACCATCCCGCTCATCAAACAAGCCGCAGACGCAGGCGATAAAATTGCCATAGAGGTTTTTACCGAGGCGGGCTATGCCATGGGTCAGGGTTTTGCCGGGCTGATCAACATCTTCAACCCGGAAAAAATCATTCTCGGAGGACCGCTCAGTGTTGCAGGTGACTACTTGTTGCCAGCCATAAAAGACACTGTCGCAGACCATTCCATGCCCGAATTCGACCGGCAGACGGAGGTTATCGTATCTTCGTTCGGCCCCGATGCAAGTTTAATTGGAGCGGTCGCCGTCGTCGCAGATGACGTGCTTGCAAAGCCATTGAATATCTAGATTCCTGAAAGGAGGTGATAAACCAAGTCCATATCACCAACCCCGGTCCGGAAAAAGTCGTTCAACCTACAAATAAAAATCATGTAAGGAGAGAAGAATGAATAAAAAGTTGTTTGCTCTTTTGAGCATCCTGGTTGTTGCCTCCATGGCGCTTGCGGCCTGCGGCGGCAGTCAGCCAGCAGCAGAAGAAACAAAACTCGCTGTCGGTATTGTACTTCCGACCAAGGACGAACCGCGCTGGATTCAGGATGAAACCCGCTTCAAGGAAGCCTTCACCGCCGCCGGTTAC
>CAILWD010000391.1 GCA_903837815.1 uncultured Chloroflexota bacterium
CTCCATGAACTTACTTTGATATATCGCGTGAGATCGCTTCCATTTGCGCCAGCACGACCGCGACTTGTCCTGATGGCAGGTTCTTCTGATACATCTGTGTGAACCCGTCTCCGATCATTACCTTGACCAGTCGCCAGGAAGCCAGCTGTGGCTGGATCGTCGTATCGGGGATGAGCTTGACCGCCTCCGCCCACTGTGGATGACTCTTTTCATAATCGGCCAGCAAATCCATTGTCGAGGTGCGAAGCGGGAAGAGGTGGTTTGCTTCCACCATATGCGCGTCACGTTCCGGGTCCAGCAGCCAGCGAATAAACAGCCAGGAAGCCAGTTGTTGTTCGTCGTCCGACTTTAGGATCACATAGGATGAACCATAGGTGATCAGCGCTGGCTGACTCTTTCCAGGGAAGGGAATGACAGTCCATTTATCGCGGTTGCCTGTTTCGCTAAAGGCGCGGGTCTGATCATTCAATTCTTCAAGACTCGCAGTTGCAAACAAAGCTTCTTGATTCGCGAAAGCCGTGTATCGGTCCATATCACCGCTGACCTGCCATGCACAGCCCTTTTCTGACAGCTCGCGTAAAAATCTAAAAGTGGCAATGTTATTCGGTGTTAGAAACCGGTAATCATTTTGCTCAAGTACTCCGCCATCGAAAGCAAGCAGCCATGAAAATGCTGTCTGCCAGGATGTATCCACAAGCCAGCCACCCTTGGTATCGTTCGCAGGCGTAGCATCGGTTTTCATAATGTCATGCGCCCTGCAGGCTTGTTGCTGAAAATCTTCAGGCGTCTGAGGCGGCGCATCGAATCCCAGGGACTGGGCCCAGGTCTCATTCCAGATCAGGAAGCGGGCTGTCCGTTGGGCCGGGATGGCCACGCGGCGTTGACCGGATTGATCCTGTGTCCAGAAAATGATCGGGAAATCATTCGCGTCGATCCCATATTTGGGGTCGTTGACATAAGGCATAAGGTCGGCAACCACGCCCTCTTCATCCCATGCCAGAGCCTGTTCAGGCAGTGCGATGACCAGGTCCGGGTGATCGGGCGTGGGCAGTGATGTTGTTACGTTCTCGTATAGATTGCTATAATTGATCTGGGCCGATGGAACAACCTTGATGCCCCATTCATTTTCCTGGTTGAACTCATCGACAAGTTTTTCAAACAAGCTGGCTTCGACGTCGAACCATGGATGCCAGACCTGGATCGTGACTCCCTTCAACGCATCTTCCGGGACCCCAAGCTGGCTCATGCTAACGGGTGTCGGTGTGGCTTGGGGAATTTCAGTTACCACATCAGGAGTGGATTCTGGTGTGGGGGATGCGGTCGCGGGTGTACATGCAGCGAGGACCAGCGCAATACAGATCAGGATGTAGCTGGGTTTCATTGTGCCAGGGACATGAACGGGACAGGCGAGAATACAAGGAAGAATAGAATGATGACGAGAATTCCGATGATGCGTCTTGTTGGATCAAGGGATGTAATCTGGTCAAGTGGTTCCGCACGGACTCGACCAAGCCAAAGAAGCATCACTGCCCAAATCCACCAGCCTGTCCAGAAAAAGCCCAGTATGAAGAGTAAGCCTAATATATATGGAAATGCCTTGGATGTCTTTTCGCCGAACAACGAATAAACCACATGTCCGCCATCCAGGGTTCCGGCTGGGAGCAGGTTCAGGGCCGTGACAAGCAAGCCTGCCCAGCCTGCAAAGGCAACATTCGATATCATAACGTCCTGACCGCCAAATGGAATTGGGCGGCCGGTGAAGAAGAAACTTAGCCAATAAAGGATGCCGTGAGGTTGGGTTGGAGCAGGCAGCCACTGTCCAAATGAAAGATATTTGGCCAGGAGATAGAAAAGGGAATTGCCTTCGAGAAAACCATTTGGAGATGCGGTCAAGGTGGTCGTATATGACAAAGACAACCCGATGAATAAAACCGGTATTGCAACGACCATTCCAGCCAAAGGACCGGCTACACCGATGTCAAAAAGGATGCGCTTGTTCTTAGGAATCCCGCGCATCAGGATCGCCGCTCCCATGGTTCCCAGCGGACTGAAAGGAAATGGGATGAAGTATGGCAGAGTCGCTGGTGTCTTGTGATAGCGGCTCATCAAATAATGACCAAATTCATGTGCCAGCAAAATGCTTAACAGACTGAGGGCAAATGGCCAGCCGGTCAGGATGTACTTCATCATAAAAAGCATTTGCGCAAGGATTCCGTCAGGTGGGGCAACATCCGGTTGGACACCGGCCAGCATGACACTAAAGACAGTCAGGATGAAAAGGATAAGTGGGGTGGTGTAATTCGTCGGTGGGGCGTCTGGTAGTCGCCGCACCAGGTAGATGACCTGGTCACCTTTTTCAATGCGAAAGAGCGGCATCAATCCATATTGTTTTACGGCATCATCCAACTGGTCATACGCTGCGACCGAATCTTCGTTATACAATTTTCCGTGATACCGGGCGATGAATTGTCTGGGGTCCCCGGCGGTAATATCTGTGATTTGAAATACCCGCGATACAAGGCTGGTTAATACTTCGGTTTCTGGGAACGTCATGAGTTTCACCTA
>CAILWD010000392.1 GCA_903837815.1 uncultured Chloroflexota bacterium
ATCTCCGCCGAAGCCTGTTCCAAATTTGGCGTAAAGCTGGGTCGCACGCCGAATGCTTTTACAACCCCCGTCTCGGATACCGTCCTCGGCTACCTGCTTGGTTTTGTCCGCCGCCAGCCGTGGATGGATTCTGCCATGAAGCGCGGCGAGTGGCAGAAAATTCCAGGCAAGGCTCTCAGCGAAAACACGCTGGGAATCATCGGCATTGGAAACATCGGCAAGGCGGTCACCCGCCGCGCAAAAGCCTTCGGCATGAAAGTCCTCGGTACAGACATCGTGGAGATTGACCACGTTTTTGTGACAGAGACAGGCATTCGAATGACCAATCTCCAATCGCTGCTTTCCGAATCCGATTTCGTCTCCCTCAACTGCGATTTGAACCCGACCTCGCATCATCTCATCAACGAAAAGACTCTGGCAAAGATGAAGCCCTCAGCCGTATTAATCAATACCGCGCGCGGACCCATCGTGGACGAGAAAGCCCTCGTCGCCGCCCTCCAGTCGGGACAGATCGGCGGCGCGGCGTTGGATGTATTCGAGCAGGAGCCGCTTCCGAAAGACAGCCCGCTGCTGAAGATGGACAACGTCATGCTTGCCCCGCACAACTCCAACTCCAGCCCCACCGCGTGGGAGCGAATCCACTGGAACACAATCAAGAATCTGGTGGAGGGGTTGGGAATGGAATACAAAGGATAAAAGATGAATAAATCACGAACTGTTTTAATCACTGGCGCGGCGGGCGGGATTGGACGCGCAACCGTCAGTTTGTTTGCCCAAAACGGCTGGCGCGTCATCGGCGTTGACCGTATGTCCTTCGACGCGGCTCAGGGCGAAGCCGAAAAATTTCCGAAGAACGGGCTTTTCATTCAAGCCGACATTGCCCGTCCCGAAGAGATGCAAGCCATCTTCGAAAAAGTTCATGCCCTCACCAACACGCTTGACGCGCTGGTCAACAATGCCGCCCTGCAAATTGCCAAGCCCCTGATTGAGACCACCGTCGAGGAATGGGACTCGGTGATGAACGCCAACCTGCGCTCGGTGTTTCTGGGTCTCAAACTGGCGCATCCCTTGCTCAAAGCGCGTGATGGGGCGGGCGTGGTCAATGTCTCGTCTGTCCATGCGATTCAAACGTCCGCCAATATCGCCGCCTATGCCGCCTCCAAAGGCGGACTGCTCGCCCTGACCCGCGCCATGGCAATTGAGTTTGCGCCCGACAATATCCGCGTTAATGCGGTTTTACCCGGCGCAGTGGATACGCCCATGCTCCGCGCCGGGCTCCAACGCGGACATCTCGGCGGCGAAAACGTCCAGGCTCGACTCGACAACCTCGCCCGCAAGACGGTCAACGGGCGGGTGGGGATTCCCTCCGAGATCGCCCACGCCATCTACTTCCTCGCCGACAATCAACAGTCCTCCTTCATGACGGGACAGGCGCTGGTTGTGGATGGCGGCGCAACGGCAAGACTCAGCACCGAGTAAAATAGCGTCCCGAAGGCTCATCGAATGCAGGCTGGTTGCCGTCCGAACCTTCAGAACGCTTTGGAAAAATCATGAGCAGGAAAGCGAAAAAGCTCGAGCCCCCATCCAAAAGAAGAAATAAACCCGACCTGTGGAAAATCAACCTGGGGCGGGGCTTTTTCATCCTGAATGCCGTTTTCTGGCTCGGCTATGGCATCTATGTTTATTACGACATGGCAGTGAAAAATAACAACACCACTTCGGCGGATATTCTCACCCTGTTCGTGCTGGCCAACGCGGGATTACTTCTTTTCAGCGGCATCAAACTCGGCAAACCCGAAAAATGGACGTACCTGCTCACAATTGCGACACTCCTCGTCAATCTCACCTTGAGCCTGATGAACATCCTCGACTTTTTCTTCCTGATTTCCTTCCTGTTCGACCTTTTCATCCTCTGGGCAGCCGCCTCGCTTTTCAGGAAATACTTTCCAAAGTCATGAAAACAAATCTGGTTCAATACCTATTCTTCCTGACCGCCGCCGTGTTGGCGGCATTCGGCGCGAATTCCATGTTCCGTGCAAATCCAAACCCCGGCATGAAACTGATGTATATGATTTACGCCTTGCTGATGCTGGGTGATGCCCTTGCCATGCTTGCCTGCGGATTGTTCATTCGTTCGAAAAAAGCCCACGTCTTCTGGTTCGCGATTCTAGTCCTCAGCCTCAACATCCTCCTGACCATTTTCGACCAGTTCGGACTGGTTGACCTGCTCTTTGTCCTGCTCAACCTGCTCACGCTTGGATTGCTGATAACTATTCGACGGGAACTCCTTCCGCAATGAGACAAAGAATCAAATCTGTCCTGCCAGCCTCCGCTCTTGATTTTATGCGCGACACTTACGACGGAATCCGCCGCCTGCCGCAGTTACCCGCCGCCTATCTTCACCCCTGGCGCAGGGAAAGCATCCGTCGCCTTGCCGAGTTGAAGGACGTCCACAAGGGCAAACGGGCTTTCATCATCGGCAATGGGCCAAGCCTCAAGCAGACCGACCTCTCGAAACTCAAAAACGAGATCACCTTCGGCATGAACCGCATTTATGTCATGTTCCCCGAACTGGGATTTCAGACCACCTACTTCTGCTCGATCAACGATCTTGTCATAGAGCAATTTCACGAAGATATCCTTGCGCTTCCCATGCCCAAGTTTCTGGCATGGCGCTCGCATCGTCACTTTCTCAAAACTTTACAACTTTCAAACGTGCCAACCTTCCTTTACACTTCCTACACGGGACCCCGCTTCTCACCCGATGTGCGCGGACGGGTTTGGGAGAGCGCAACGGTTACAAACGTCGCCTTGCAACTTGCCTTCCACATGGGAATCCAGCAGGTGATTTTGACCGGCGTTGACCACAACTTCACTTCCAAAGGCGAAGCCAATAAAACCGTCGTGTCGGAAGGCGACGACCCAAATCACGTCTCAGCCAACTACTTCGGCAAGGGAATCCGCTGGCAGTTGCCCGACCTCGACACCTCTGAAATTGGCTACACCCTCGCCCGCGACTTCTACCAAAAATCGGGGCGTGAAGTGCTGGACGCCACCGTTGGGGGCAAATTGAACATCTTCCGCAAAGCGGACTACAATTCACTCTTCCAACGTTAAACGTTTAACGTTGAATCTTTCCGCCATGAAAACTTCGTCAAAAAACCGACCCTCAACCTGGCTCCCCATCCTCATCCTGCTCCTCGCCCTCGGTGGCCTCCTGCGCCTGCTCGACCTCACCGACCCGCCGCTGGATTTTCATCCCTCGCGCCAACTCCGCAACTCACTGGCGGCGCGGGGCATCTATTATTCCCTTTTGCCTTCCGCCACCGACGAACAGCGCGAACTTGCCGCTTCTTTTGAGCGTGCCGTCGGGCGATATGAGCCGCCCGTCAGCGAGTCCCTGGTGGCGTTGACCTGGCTTCTCACGGGCGGGGAAAACTACGCCGCGCCCCGCGTCTTGGGGGCTCTCTTCTGGCTGACGGCTGGGGTTGCCCTCTTCGATTTGATGCGCCGTGCGACCTCCCCCTGGGCGGCGTTGATTGGGCTGGCGTTTTATCTCGTCCTGCCGTTTTCCGTCCAAGCCAGCCGCTCTTTTCAGCCCGACCCGTTGATGACCTCTGCCTTTGTTGCGGGAATTTATTTTCTGTACCGCTGGTCGGAGGAACAATCATGGAAACATGCGCTCCTCGCTGGCGTCTTCCTCGGGCTGGCGGCACTTATCAAAGTCGTGATTGCCTCCCTGATCGGCGTTGTTGCACTTGCTTTGGTCTTTTTCACGCTCAAAAAGGATTTCTGGAAGTCGAAGCAGGTCTGGGCAATGGCGGCATTGGTGGCTATCCCCGCCTATGTTTACTACATTTTTCTCAACCAGGGACGCTCCACCGAATACTTCTTCGCGTGGACGGTGGCTCTCATCAAACTCATCACCAGCACAGACTTTTATTCCAAGTGGCTGGCTTTCCTCGGGAGTCTCTTCGGCTTGACCGTGATCTTCCTCAGTCTGGCGGGCACGCTGATTTCCAAGCCACGCCTGCGTTGTTTGTTGATTTCCCTATGGATTGGCTACCTGCTTTACGGACTTATCCTGCCCTTCCAGATGTACACACATAGTTATTATCATATTCAACTGATTCCCCTCCTCGCGCTGGGACTGGCTTCGGCGGTGAACCCGCTCGTTGAAACGGTATCAAGTCAGGGCTGGGGATGGCGGGCGGGATTCGTCGGGTTGGTCGTTGCCGTCGTTGGCTATCAATCCTGGGTGGCGCGTTCCGTTTTGGTCGCCGAAGATTTCCGCCACGAACCCGCATTCTGGAAGGGAGTCGGGGAGGCGATCCCCGCCGACGCGGATGTCATCGCCCTGACCCAGGATTACGGCTACCGCCTGATGTTTTTCGGCTGGCGCAAGGTGGACCTCTGGCGGCTCAACACCGGTTTGAGCGAAGTGCGCGGCGGAGAACAGGATGGGGGCGACTTTGTCGATGAGATCGATGGCATGGATTATTTCCTCGTCACGGCTTTCAACCAACTGGATAAACAGCCCGAATTGAAAAAATTTTTGGAGCAATACCCAATTGCCACCCAAGGCGATGGGTATGTGTTGTACGACCTTCGAAAATGACTCTTGTTTCCATCATCACCCCCTCGTTCAATCAGGCTGCTTATCTTGAACAGACCATCAACTCTGTTTTGAATCAAGATTATCCGCACATCGAATACATCGTCGTGGACGGCGGCTCGACGGATGGAAGCGTGGAGATCATCAAAAAACACGCCGACAAACTGGCTTGGTGGGTTTCGGAAAAAGACCGTGGGCAGGCGGATGCCATCAACAAGGGTTTTGCGCGTGCCACAGGAGAAATCGTCGCCTGGCTCAACTCGGACGATTATTATCTTGCGGGGACGATCAGCGCGGCGGTAAAGGTCTTCGAGGAACACCCCGAAGTTGCTCTGGTCTACGGGGACATGCTTGCCGTGGACGGGAATGGCAAAACCTTCAATACGCTCACCTACAAACAATTGACTCTCGAAGATTTGCTTTGCTTCCAGATTATCGGTCAGCCCGCCGTGTTCATGCGTCGCTCTGCCCTGCAAGCCGCGGGGGAACTTGATCCCGTATTCCATTTTATGCTCGACCATCATTTGTGGATTCGCATTGCCCAGCGCGGACAAATCCTGCATGTGGATCAAACCTGGGCGGCGGCGCGGTATCACGCCGAGGCGAAGAACATCGCCCAAGCCGCCGAGTTCGGGCGGGACGCCTTCCGCATTTTGGAGTTCGCCACACGAGATGAAACCCTCTCGCCTGTTTTGACGAAGGTTAGCCGTCGCGCCCGCGCAGCAGCCAACCGCGTGGATTCCCGCTACCTGCTCGATGGCGGTCAGCCCGTCGCCGCACTCTCCGCGTGGACACGCGCCCTCTTTCTCCATCCACCGACAGCGCTGGCACGGATGAACATCTTCGTATCCATCTTTTTGAGTCTGTTCGGTTTGGAGAAAATCCGCGCCGCAATCTTGCGCCAACGAATGAAAAGCCACCAAAGAGGAAAATAAAAAAGTCGCGCCCAGTTGGGTGCGACTTTTTTATTGGGATTCGAAAGATTATTTTTTCTTCTCGTCCAGCGCTTCGAGCGTTTCCACATCCTGATTCAAGTTGCGGTTGCGGAGGTACAGGCTGAGGACGTAAATGCCCATCGTCACAAAGCTGATGACGAAGCCAGCGATCATGTAGGTTGAGGTATCGGGGGTATCCATGAGATTCTCCAATTACAGCGAGACTTTGAGTTTGAGTTGTTCGACTTTTTCTTCCAGCGCGCCGAGACGGATTCTGTGCCAGACGAAGTCCACGAAGAGGATGGTGAAGGCGAAGAGGGCGAAGAAGAAGGCAACCTTCATGTCGGGCGTCATGCTGAGTTTTTCCTGGCTGGCGTTTGCCGCGCCGACGACGACGGGGTGAATCGAGCGGAACAGGCGGATGACCATGAAGGTAATCGGGGCGCTGATTCCGCCCAGCAGGGTGTAGACCGCGCCGAATCGGGCGCGTTTTTCGGGGTCTTCGATTCCCTGACGGAGCATGAAGTAGGCGATGTAGATCAGTTCGGTGACGGCGGCGGTGGTCAGGCGCGGATCCCAAGTCCACCAGGTATTCCAGGCGGGACGCGCCCAGATGGAGCCGAGGACGATGGTCAGGAAGAAGAACATCGCGCTGACTTCGACCAGGGCGACCTCAAACCTGTCCCATTTCATGTCTTTGGTGACGAGGTAGATAATGCCCGAAACAGCGGCAAGGATGAAGCCGAGCAATCCCACCCAGGCGGTTCCAATGTGGAAATAAAACACGCGCTGGACTTGTCCCATCACCAGTTCGGTGGGGGCGTAGAACAACGCAAGATAGGTGGAAATTGCCAAAACGATAATGGACACGACATCAAGTATTTTTAGTGCGGTTGGTTTGGGTTGCATTTGTAACTCCTGAGACAATTTACGATTTCAGATTTACGATTTTGGATTGACCAATTACTGACCACTGAAAACTGTTCACTGATTACTGCTCTCACTCTTCGACCACATAATCGAACACCATAAACGCGACGGCGATGAAGACCACGTCGTAGACGAGAAGGATATTGAACGGGGTGAGGACTTCCGAAAATTCCGCGCCTGCCAGCAATCCGTTGCTGACTTTGACCGCCGCCAGCAACACGGGGATGGCAACGGGGAAAAGCAGAATCGGCAGCAACACTTCGCGG
>CAILWD010000393.1 GCA_903837815.1 uncultured Chloroflexota bacterium
CAACCCGAAGTGGGTGTGGAAGTAGTGTGCAGAGACCTCCGAGGTTTTGAAAACCTTGGAGGTCTGATTCTGCCTTGACTCCCTATATTTTGTCTTTTATACTTATTGATAATGATTTTCAATTATAAGAGTAACCATGTCCGCTGAAACTTGGCTCGCCCAATTGCACGAAAACGGCTATCGCGTTACCAAAGCGCGCGGCGCGGTGGTGGATGCTGTGATCAAATCCAATCGCGCCCTGACCCCTGTCGAGGTGTACGATTTGGCTCGAAAAAAATATCGCGCCCTGGGGCTGGTCACCGTATATCGCACGCTCGAAAAACTGGAGGAGTTGCACCTCGTCCAACGCGTCCACCAGCCGATGGGTTGCCAAGCGTTCATCTCGGCTTGTCAGGGACACCAGCATTTGTTGCTCTGCCAAAACTGCGGACAGATTGCCTTCTTCGAGGGAGACGATGTGGAGCCGTTGATTGAGTCTGTCGCCAGGAAGACGGGTTACGAAATCAAGGAACACTGGCTGCAATTGTTTGGTCTGTGCGAGAGTTGCCGCGGCAATTAAACGGTAGGGGCGACCCGCCCGTTGCAAGCCAATCGTCTTGATTTGCCTGATGGGTCGCCCGTACAAAAATACCAAATCCCTCATCTTTTTGGTGGGGGATAAAATTTAGGAGTTCATAATGAAAAAGATTTTCAATTCCATTACTGTATTTGCGATCGCGGCGATTTTCCTCGCTGCGTGCGGGTCTGCCCCATCAAAGAGTGACAGCGCCTTGAACGTTCTCGCCTCCACCACCTTCCTCGCGGACATCGCCCAAAACGTGGCGGGCGACCGCGCGAAGGTCGAATCCCTGCTGCCCGTCGGCGCAGACCCGCATTCGTATCAAGCCGCGCCTTCGGATGTGGCAAAGATTGCCGAAAGCAATCTGCTGATTCTCAACGGCGTGGAGTACGAACACTTCATCGAGACGCTGCTTGAAAACGCGGGCGGCGAGCGGGTGATTGTCGAATCGGCGACGGGACTTACGCCACATCACATGGAAGAACACGAAGGCGAGGAACATGCCGAAGGTGAGGAAGGTCACGACCACGAAGCAGGCGACCCGCACATGTGGCTCGACCCGAATCTGGTCATCACCTACGTCGAGAACATCCGCGATGGATTCATCAAAGCCGACCCAGCAGGCACGGAATCCTACAAAGCCAACGCCGACGCGTACATCGCCCAACTCAAAGACCTGGACAAATGGATCGTCGAGCAGGTACACACTGTCCCAGCCGAACGCCGTCTGCTGGTGACCAACCACGAGGCGATGGGCTACTTCGCCGAACGCTACGGCTTCGAGGTGGCTGGTTCCGTCATCCCCAGCTTCAGCAGTGACGCCACACCGTCCGCGCAGGAAATGGCTGGAATGGTGGATGAGATCAAAAGCCTGAACGCGCCTGCCATCTTCCTCGATACAGCAGATAATGACATCCTCGCCAAACAAATCGCCGATGAAACAG
>CAILWD010000394.1 GCA_903837815.1 uncultured Chloroflexota bacterium
CCGTCGAGTACGAAAAAGGCTCACTGGTCAGCGCCCCGCCCGAAGATTAATCGCCCTACAAACCTCTCAAGGAAGGATTCCAATCCTCTCTTGAGAGGTTTTACATCCTCCCTTGAGAGGTTTCAAATCCTCCCTTGAGAGGATTCCAATCCTTCCAGGGAAGGTTTTTCATCTCCAGACATGATGAACCCCAAATTTAATCTGGCCAGGGCAGGTGTGAACTGGGAAGAAAAATTCGCGTGGATTGGCGGACACACTTAGCGTAGTCTCACCCAGTGTAAATCAGCGTCTCAAATGTCTTTAAAAACAAACTCACCCACGAAACATTAATTTTGGGGTGAGTCATGTTTGCAGATTTTTCAAAAACGAGTATAGTCAAGCTATTGAACCTGCCCATGTAGCCAAGCCCGGGCTGCAGAACCCAAACAGGAGAGTAAAGGTATGACCCAGATCATTTCAATCCATTCTTTTCGCGGCGGGACGGGAAAATCAAACGTCACCGCAAACCTGGCGTCGCAGGCGGCAATGGCGGGCAAGCGCGTTGCCATTGTGGATACAGATATTCAATCGCCGGGCATCCATGTGCTGTTTGGACTGGATGAAACCAGCATGAAACAGACCCTCAACGATTACCTGCATGGGAAGTGTGCCATCACCGATGCCGCTGTGCTGGTGGGGCGGGGAGCGAACGCCCAGCCTGGCGCGGCGAAACTGGCTGATAAATCCCTCTGGCTTGTGCCTTCGAGCATCAACACCAGCGAGGTCAGCCGCGTGGTACGCGACGGCTATGAATTCAACGTCCTCAACAAAGGCTTTAAAACCCTGCGCAAGGAATTGGGATTGGATTATTTGTTGATCGATACCCACCCGGGCATCAACGAGGAAACCCTGCTCTCGATCGGCATTTCAGACGAGATGGTCATCATCCTGCGCCCCGACCAGCAGGACTTCCAGGGCACCGCCGTCACGCTCGACGTGGCTCGCGGACTCGATGTGCCGAGTATCAACCTGCTGGTGAATAAGGTGCTTCCCAAATATGGCCGTGAACAAATCCGCAGCGAAGTAAAAGGCAAATTCAATGCAAACGTAGCGGGCGTCCTGCCCTTGAGCGAGGATATGGTTGACCTGGCAAGTTCCGACATTTTCTCGCTGCGTTTCCCCGACGATCCCTGGTCACAGGAACTGCGACGGGCGGCAAAAACTGTTTTGAATTTGGAATAGGAGAATCGCCATGAAATGCTGGTTCTGTGAAGATGACGCGCGCGCGGTCTGTTCCTTTTGCGGACGGGGGGTCTGCAAAGACCATGCCAGTAAGATGTCCAAATTTGTCGGCATGTTTCTCGGCGGCAGCAATACCCCGAAAGGGCTGGCGGTGGCAGACGTGATCTGGTGCGGCGAATGCCAACCGCAGCCTGAGCCCATCGAAATGCCCGAGTTGTTTTAAACCGCGAGGCACATCATGAGCGGAATATTCGAACGGTTGCAAAAACAAATGGAAGTGGACACCGAGAAGGAAGGTCTCAGTCCGCTGGACCTGCAAGACTTGCCGCCCCTGCTGCGAAAAATCATGCGCTACATGTTGCGCGAATATGAATTGCCTTATGCGGAAATTTGTCAGTGGGCGGGGGAACTTCCCGAAGGAGAACGTCCAAATCAGGCGGACCTCGACCAGGCGCTGGAGACTCTCAGCCGGCAGTTTTGGTTGATCAAGCGCGGCGAGGGAGAACGGGTGCGCTATCAAGCAAACCTGCGGCGGAAGGCGGCCAGCAGGCTTGGTCAAAGCGCGTGGAACTCGCTGGATGCAAAAATTGCCGCATCCAAAAAACCACGCCAGGAATAACTTTAAATTTTTCCAGAGACAACAAAAAACGCTCGCAGGCATCACGCACTGCAAGCGTTCATTATTTTTTACAAGTCAAACGGTCAGGCAAGAATGCGTTGCGCCAGATGACGATAGATACTGGTCACGTCATGATCCGGGTACTTACAGGAGAAGATACCGCCGCTGGCCAGGGTCATCAAATCATCCGAATGCGGAATGACTGCCGCAACTTCACAGCCGTAGATCTCTTCAGCATTTTGTTTCGTTTTGGCCTGATCGACCTTCGCCGGCACCTTATTGATAACCAGGAACATATTCGGCACATCCAGTTTGCGGGCGACATCCACCGTAACGCTTGTGCCCTGAAAATCCTGATTATCGGGGCGCATGATCAAAACCAAAATGTCAGAGATGGCGATGGAGAGCAGGGTTTCTTCGTTCAAACCCGGATGGGTGTCGATTACGAGCACATCGAGTCCCAGGTTTTTGACCAGGGCATCGAAACCGTCGTTCAGCAAGCCGACATCGTATCCTTCGCGCAATACGCGTGCAATCTCCCCCGCCTTGATGCTGGAGGGAATCAGGAATATCCTGCCCTTAAGATTTGGATCCACAGAAGCGGTAACATCATGCGCGGTCTCTTCGATGGCGCATTTTCCCCAAAGGTAATCATTCAGAGACTTCCCAGTTTCCATGGCTTCTTCGTCGAGGCCAAAAAGAACATGAATGCCCGGCGACTGGATGTCGGTATCCACCACGCCCACTTTCAACCCCTGTGCCGCGCAAAGATAAGCCAGGTTGGCGCTGGTATTGGATTTACCCGTACCGCCACGAAACGAGTGAACTGAAATGATCTTGGACATGCCGCTTCCTCCAGACAAAAATATTAATATTCATCAAGCAGGTTATTTTTCAGTCAAGCAAATACGGCCAGATTTTACCACCGACAACGTCAAAATTTGAAAGGGTCTCTGTGAGCTCCCGTGATTAAAACCTTTCGAACACGGGTTTGACTGATTTCACAGACATACACGGATTTTTTATTGAAAAAATCCGTTCTTTTCCGTGTAACCTGTGTAATCCGTGTACAAATCACGGCAAATCCTAAAGAGCCAGTTAAAATCATGTAAAAAGGAGACTTCATGATCGCATCGGAACAGGAATTCCTCGGTTTTTTGGAAGCCAACCATTTCGTATTCGAGCGCTTCGAGCATCCCGCCGTATTCACCTGCGCAGAAGCGGAGTTATACAGCCCGGACCGTCCCTCCATCCATACAAAGAACCTGTTCCTGTGCGACAAAAAGGCGCGGCGTTTTTTTCTGGCTGTGACCGTCTGCGAAAAAACGGTCCAATTGGACGAGCTCGCCATGCAACTGGGAATCTCCCACATCCGTTTCGGCTCAGAGGAAAACCTGTTGCGCCTGCTGGGCGTAACTCGCGGGTCGGTGACAATGATGGGCCTGGCAAACGACACCGGGCACAAGGTCGAGTTATGGATCGATGAACAGATTTGGCAGGGTGAATATTTCCAAAGCCACCCGCTGGTGAATACTGCCACGCTGGTCATTTCCAAATCGGAGTTGATACGATTCTTCCAACTAACAGGGCATACGCCGCGCTTTTTCAGCGAGAAGAACGCCAGCATCGCACCCCCCTCATATTTACCCACCGTACCGCCACATTTATAGATGACCTTCGACATGGCTTCCAGGTACGGGTTGAGCAGCGCCGCCACCGATGAGGAAGCCGCATCGAGCGCAGTCGAGAAAGCCTCATCATTTTCAGGATTCTGATCTGGCTCGATTCTCTCTTTTTCCCTGAGTTATTTTCCTGTGATCAACTCGCAGGTATTGGGCTGATTGTAAAGCACCAGACAGTCCACCCAATGCTCATCGAACTTCACCAATACATGGAACTCGCCAAAGGATTCGTCATAACTGCGCACAAATAAACGCCTCGATTGGCTCACGTACTCATCCACTCCCCATAGCGCGCGCGTATGCAACCGGCGAGAGAGGCCCTGATCTACATTTTCGTTGCCGCGATTATCCACTACAAACTCAATGGTCGTATCAAGGGAGACAACGGCATCGCGAAAGTGGGCATTGATCAGATTGTCGGTAAACACGCCGCTGATCCCCATCAACAGGATGCTGAAAAAGAGCGGCGAAACCCTGCCCAAAAAAGAAACGGTAAATATGGCTGGCTCCGAAATGGGAATTTGCGTCACCCCAACCAGCAATGCAAACGGCAATATCCACATCAGCGCCGCACCCAAGCGGAAGGTAAACCCACTACCGGCCTCATAGCTCAACAAAGCGCCAAATTGCGGATTGAGCACGGAAACAATGGAAGGAACAATTTTTAAGGGCAGGGCGACCATCAACCAGGCGAACCCCGCCGACGCAACCACCCAAAACAGCGCGCCCAACAAACTGCTTTCAAAGCGGGCCGTCAACCAGCCGCTGCTTCCGCCAATAACACTGCAAAAAATCACCCCCACGACCAGCATCGTCCAGGGATAATAGGCATGGGACGCGCTGAGGATGTAAGCGTCCCAGCACCAGGACGCAAGCGCAAAGGCGATTCCTGCCGCCACGCCGTAAATGATTCCAAAATTTCGTTTGAGACGAAGGATTCTCTTTCGAGTTTCCATATTGTCAGTCAATGGTTTCATAGGGAAGAACCTCCAACTTCAAAACGTACCGTGTATACCCGGCTTCGTCTTGAACCAGTCGAATGAAAAAACCGCTGTCTGCCGCGACATTCATCGTGACCCGCTCTCCACAGGAAAAGCGTTTCACAGATGCGCCGGCATTCCACACCTCGACGCGCATGGCGCTCTGAGGACAAGCCGCCTCGATTACAACGACCCCGCCATTGGATTTGAACTGCACCCAATCCTCTGCATCTCCGTCTGGAGCAGAAACATCGCCCTGCACCTGCAAAGCCCGCGAACCCGTCACCGAGAAAACGGTTACAGCCAGCGGGGATTGCATCGAATCGCCATCCTGAACCGCAAGCGGCTGCGCCCGATCCAGCGGTTCAAGTTCCACCGCCGCGCCAATCAACGGCAAGTTTTCAACACCCACTGCCCGCACAAACTCTGAAGTCACCCAGCCTTTTCCATCGGGCGCAGCCGCGAACTCGATTTGTAGCCACCCACCGCCTGAGTCTCTGCCGGTGATGGAAACAAGGTCGTTGGAATTCAGGACGCCGAGCAATTCATAATCGACTCCCGCTCCGCTGCGGACGTTCACTTTTTGGAGGACCACCCCGCCCGCCCCCGAAGCTGGCGACACATCAACAGGTCGAATCTCAACCCCGGAGTTGACCTGCACATATTCCGCCCGCACCCAGCCCGTTCCCGTTGGGGATTCCGCATAAAGGATTTGAAACCAACTCCCGCTTGCATCCCTGCCCGAAACCTGCACCTTGACGAAAATCCCCACCAGCCCCAGCGATGCGCTTGCCGTAGATGGCTCGACGCGGACGTTGACCTGCGTGGTGGTCATCCCCTCCACGAGAATTAACCCGGCAGTTTCAGCGATGGCTAAAGTTGGAGCAAGCGGGGCGATGGTTTGGGTTGCTTGTGGCGCGGATGTGGGCGGCAGGGTGGCGGTGAAAAAAACAGGTTCCGCAATGGCGGGTGTCATGTCGCCGGTACAGCCCGCGCAAAGCAATACAGACGCCAACAGCAGGAAGATGAGTTTGTAATTCACCATTCTATTGTATCCAAATGCATTGTTAAATAACAAGCCGCCTGATGGCGGCTTGTTCTGCGCCCCCGCGCAGACTCGAACTGCGCTCTTCGGCTCCGGAGGCCGGCACTCTGTCCACTGAGCTACGGGGGCAAACGCGTCAGATTTTACCACTCAATAATTTCATTTGGCAATTATCTTGCAATTTACCGACAATCGTGCTGCAACGCGATTCATCCAGAGGCAGACATACAATGTAAAAAACTTTCACCATATTCATACAGGTGGAAAGAAAAAATGCAATTGATCTTGGTAAACAAATCATCCAGCGCGGAGGTGCCACAAAAAACATAACCGATCTTTTATCCAGGCTGTCAACCATTATTTTGTTTTGCAAGAAAACCGTTCAACAAGGAGACTCTAGTATGAAAACCAAATACCTGCTCCAGGCATTCGTCGTGCTTGCCATCCTGTTCAGCGCGTTGGGAATGGGGCAACAGGCACATGCCCAATCAGGGGTGCAGATCGTGATGCGCAGTCTCACGATCTGGGATTCCACCTATACCGGTTATGTCGACCCTGCGCGCTACGAAAAGTGGCCCTTCACTCTCGATGGAACCACCGAATTTACGGTCACTGCCATCCGCAGTTCGGGAAATCTCTCTCCGCTAATCATCCTCCAAAACGCCAGCAGCAATGAAATCACCCGCGCCGCCGGAACGCTCACCACCGAACAGGCGGCTGGAAATTACTTCATCCTGATTCAGCCCGAAACCACTGAAGGCGGCACCTATAGCCTGACCCTGCGCGAGGTGGAAGTCCAGGTTCCGACCGATGCCGGTGTGACCGTTACGCTCGACCCGCCCACCATCGAAGTTGGCAAAACGACCACAGCCATCGTCAGCCTGACCAACGTCCCTGAAGGCGGCTATACCAGCGCCGAATTTGCCTGCGCCTATGACCCCGCCATGATCGAAGTCAGCAACATCGTTGCCAACACCGACCTCTTCGGCGCGGATCCTGCCGTGGCAATGAACGGACCTGCGAACGGCGCTTTCATCGTCGCGATTGCCGGCAGCAACGGAAACAAAGCTGTTGAAGACGGCGCTGCCTTCACCTTCACCGTGCGCGGTCTGGCAATTGGGCAAGCCGTCATCGAATGCCGCGCCCGCGTTTCCACCGGTAATGGAACCCTGACCGAAATTGCATTTGCCCCGATCACCCTGAACATCACAGATATTGTGGTCAACGGCACGCTCAGCGGCACAGTCTCTGCCAGCAAACTCGTCACCGTTTCGCTCTACAACGGCGAAACCCTGGTGGCAACCGTCGCGGCTGACGAAAACGGAGCGTTCAGCGTCTCTGCTCCTGCCGGCGCCTACACTGCCGTCGCCAGCGCGGAAGGCTTCCTCAGCGCTGAAGGGACTGCCAACCTGATTCTGGGAGTCACCACCGAAGCCCAGCCTGCGACCCTGCCCGCAGGTGACATCGACGGCAACGGCATCATCGACCAGTTCGACGCCATGACCATCGGCATGAACTACAACCTGCCGACTCCTGCCGCCGCCGACTTGAACAACGACGCCAATATCAACGTCCTCGATCTCGAACTGCTTGCCGCAAATTACCGCCTGCTCGGACCGATTGAATGGATTATCCCGGCAGGATAGTTCCTTCTAACAGGAACAAATCTTCATCATTGCAGGGGCGCGCTCCCCGGCGCGTCCCCTGTTCGCGGAGACTCTCATGAAACCCTTTACTGCCTTCCTTCTTGCAATTATTGTCGCTTTTACCGCTTTCTTCCCCGCCGGCGCCCAGTCGGCAGAAACCATCTGGCTGACCACGGATGCCACGACGCATAAAACCGGTGAAACGGTCATCGTTAAAGTCAATGCCGTTTCTGCCACGCCGATTCAGGGGTTCACCTTCCAAATCCGCTACGACCCCACCTGTTTACAACCAACCCAGGCAACCAGTCCCATTTCAGGCATGAACGGATTGCAACTGCCCCAGACCCCGGGGCTGGTGGATGCGTCCTTTGCCAGCACCACGCCTCAAAACGCCAGCGGAGTCGTTGCCGAAGTGCAGTTTGTGACTCTGGGCGGCTGCCGGACCAACCTGACGCTGGAAAGCGCCGCGCTTGCCATTCGCAATGACGGCGGTTTTGCCGCGCCGCTTCCCGGTGTGACCATCGGCGAAAAGAATATCGCTCTGGATGTTTCGCGGGAACGCGGGGTCTCGGCTCCCCCTCCAGTTGAAGGCACGCCTCTCATCCTCGGCGAAGCGCCCGCACCTGCGTCTACTCTGCCGGTTTGGGCAATCGTCTTGATTTCAGCGTTTCTTGCCGGCGGAGGCTTGCTCTGGTTCTTCAAAGCCCGCAAGCCCGCAGCAGCCGCTCCCCGCAAGACCTTCAAGGCTTCAAGCCCCAGTCCGCAAAGACCGCCTGCCCCGCCCCAGCCGGTTGCGACCGTCCAAATCAAACGCGGTCCGCAAGCTGGAAAGAACTTCTCTCTGAACAAACTGCCATGCAACATCGGCAACGATCCCGCAAATGAAATCTGTCTCGAAGACCCGTCACTCAGCAAACGTCACGCAAAAATCTTCGCCAACAATGGAGCCTATTACCTATTGGGCATCGGTGGCGAGACCTACATCAACGGCGCGGCTGTGACCAAGACCGCCACTGCCCTGCGCCCCGGCGACATGGTGCGTCTGGGACAGAACGTATTCTTCACCTTCGCGGTCTAATCCACGGCGCGGCTGGCGCTGGACGGTTTTCAGTCATCCTCCATGAGGAGAAAACATGAAGCTCAAAAATTTCTTTCAGGCGATAATTTTGCTGGCTTTGCTAGTCTCTCTTTTGCCGTCGGGAAACGCCAGCGCCCAGGTGGGGTCGATCCCGCCCGCCGATATCTTTCAACTACCCTGGACGCAGGGAGAAGCCTGGATATCCATGGATGGATTCGACAACGGCAGCAGGCGCCTTCCCACCAGCCCGCACAACTACAAAATGGGCGGCGCGATAGACTTCACGCCGAACCGCAACGTATATGTCGGAATGGACACCTCCAATTTTTGGGTGACGGCCGCCGCGGCTGGCAGGGTATTCGAGACTTCAAGCTGCCACATCAAAATCGACCACGGCAACGGCTGGACCACGGAATACTGGCATCTCGACAACCTCCAGGTCAAAACAGGCGACCTGATCTACCGCAACCAGAGGCTGGGAATTATCGCCAACAGCAAAGACAAAAAGGTCTGCACAGGAAACGAATATCCGGGGCCGCATTTGCATTTTGTAATGCGCCCCAACATGGTCAAGACCATCTTTGCCGGTTGGAACATCAACTACAATTCGCTGACCAACAAGACCTGGTTTACCAAGGCGGGAAAAACTGTCAACTCCTACGAACCCATCCTGAACGTACCAGACCTGCAAATTGCATGGCGCGATTGGATCACATGGGATACGGTCTACACCGGCACCCTCGACGCCTACCGCTATGAACGGTGGCCCCTCTGGCTGAACGAAACGACAAACTTCACGATCACCACCAGTCCCATCACCAGTGGATTGAGCACCCAGATCATCCTGATGGACATCACGGGCGCAGAAGTCATGCGCTCCAGCGGCACGTTGACCACCACCCAACCCTCGGGCACTTACTTTGTGGAGATTCGACCCCAAACCGGGAGCGGCTTCTACAATTTGATTGCCACGAAAGGTGAATTGCCGCCCACAACCACCCCAACCGTAACTGTCACCCCGACTGAAGATGTTACGCCCACCGCCACCTCGACACCGGTTACTGGAACCCCCACTGATGGCACACCGACTGTCACGCCGACGCCCGGCACTGGAACCCCCACTGACGGCACACCGACTGTCACGCCGACGCCCGGCACTGGAACTCCAACTGAAGATGTGACGCCGACCTTCACGCCTACGCCGACGTTCACATTCACCCCAACCGAAGATGTGACACCGACCTTAACGCCCACGCCGACGTTCACATTCACACCAACTGAAGATGTGACACCGACCTTAACGCCCACGCCGACGTTCACATTCACACCAACTGAAGATGTGAC
>CAILWD010000395.1 GCA_903837815.1 uncultured Chloroflexota bacterium
ATCGAAGGGCGCATTCGCTCGCGCTTGCAGGACGAAGAATTCGTCAACCATGTAAAAATCAACGCGCCCGATTATCGCCGTCCCGAAGAGACAAGCAACCCAGGCATTTCGATGCTCACGCTGCCTGAGATGAAAAACATGACCTTCAAGACCTTCCAAATGCGCGAGGACGAACTCGGCAAGGAAGCGGTCACGACCACCACCACAGAGAAGCAGGACAAGTTCGGCAACAAGTACAAGGATAAGGAAATCACCCGCGTCAAAGTGACGAAGGAAGATTTGAAGACGTTGCACGATGCCTACGGCGCGGCGGCTCATTTTTCCGAAGAGCCAAACGGATGGCTGGTTCTGCTGGGACAATCCTTCTGCGGCAAGACCCACCTGGCGGCGGCAATCGGCAACTACCGCATTGGCTTGGGCGGACAGGCTTTGCTGGTGGAAGTATCTGCCCTGCTCGATTATCTGCGGCAGACCTTCCGCCCCAGTTCTGAAGTGCCGTTCGACAGGCGCTTCCATGAAATCCGCACCACGCCGTTGTTAATTTTGGACGACCTCAAAGAGAGCGGCGCAAGTTCCGTTTGGGCGGAGGATAAACTTTACAGCGTGCTGAATTACCGCTACAACGCCCACCTGCCCACCGTCATCACATCCACCATGCGGGCGGAATCATTTGCGCTGAGTTATCCCAGCCTGTGGAATAAACTGCTCGACCCGTCGATGTCACAGGTCTTGGTGATTGATATGCCGCCGTATCGACGGGTGATGAAGGGCAAGGCGAGTCCGCACAAGAAGAAATAGAAGTGACAGTCACCTCGCGGGTGACTGTCACTTGGCAAACCTTTTATTGGCAAAAGGAGACTGACATGAAATCCCGTTTTACTGGTGTTTTAATCGGACAGATTATCGGTATCGTCATCGTGTGTATGATCTCCACATTCATTGCGCTGGTCTCGTTTGGGGGAATTGCGGGCGTGGGCATGGCGACCCAATCAGAAGAGGTGTTCGGGCTGGTCGCACCGCTCTCCTGCCCGCATGGGACAATGAACTACGAAGAATACTCCGCCTCGTACAATCGTCCCGGCGAGAAAAATATTTACATGGAATGTGTCGCCGCAGACGGAACCACAACCGACGTCACCCTGCAATCCATCGGGTACGCGCTTCTCGGTTTTTACCTCGCCTGTTTCCTGCCGCTGTGCATTCCGGGCGGAGCGGCGGCGATTGTCATTCCGTTGTTCTTCCTGCGAGGCGGAAAAAAGAAAGAACCCCATGCACTCGACAGCCTTGGAGACTCATCACTATAAACTGGACACACTATATCTTATTTGTGATGACAGATATTTACAACAATTATGATAGGTTTTATGTAAATTCACAAAGCCTCATGATACAATTTTTCAAAACAGCCTGTTGAACAGGCTGTTTTCATTCCAACTTTAATATGAGGTAACCCAATGCTCCCCACTTATTTATTGTCCCTGCGAGAAGGCTTGGAGGCGGCGCTCATTATCGGCATCGTACTTGGCGCGCTGCAAAAAATCCGCCGCACAGACCTCGCCCCTGCGCTTTGGTTCGGCACATTTTCGGCTGTCATCGTGAGCCTGCTTGCCGCCGCCCTGCTCACCGTGTTCGGCTTGAGTTTCGAAGGCAAAGCGGAGGAAATCTACGAAGGCATCACCATGCTGTTTGCGGCTGGCATTCTCACGTGGATGATTTTCTGGATGAACGCCCAGGCAAAGAATATCAAAGGCGAACTGGAGGAAGGCGTAAACAAAGCCGCCAGCAACGCTACAGGGAAACGCGCCATTTTCTGGCTGGCATTCGTCGCCGTGGTACGTGAAGGCGTGGAACTGGCGCTCTTCATTACCGCCGCATTCTTTGCAGGAGATAATGACAATGTCGCGGCGAACACCATCCTCACACTGACAGGCGTCCTGCTGGGGTTGGGAACTGCGATTCTACTGGGCTGGTCGCTGCTTGTCTCGACAGCGCGTCTCAACCTCAAACGATTCTTCCAGGTCACCGGTTATCTGCTCATCCTCTTCGCGGCTGGACTGGTGGCTCACGGCATCCACGAATTCAACGAAGCAGGCTGGATTCCAAACATCGTCGAACACATCTGGGATGTAAATGCCATCGTGGACGAAACATCCGTAGGCGGCGAACTTCTCAAGACGCTATTTGGGTACAACGGCAACCCATCTCTAACGGAAATGATCGGGTACTTTGCCTACCTTACAAGCGCGTTATTCCTTTTCAACCGAAACGCCACCAAGCGCGACGTGAAACTCGCACAGCCACACGCATAATCTGCACAAACATGATTAACCCCAAATTTAATCTGGACACAGAAAAACGCTGATTCCGCTGATGAGGTGAAGAAAAAATCCGCGTTTTCACCTCCCCTTGCGGGCGGAGCAAGGATCAGCGTGAATCAGCATCCAGAAAAACATGACACACCCTCAAAAGATTAATTTCAGGGTGTGTCATGTTTTGTTGCCGGGCGTCCGCAAGGGTATACTAGAGATATGAACGGACTTCCCCTCCCCGATTTTTTTGACCCGACCCGCGTGGGCGAAATTTGGAAAGTGGATTACGCCGCCCGCGCCGCCCAAGCCCGCGACTGGGCAAAACAACACACACTCGAACCTGCTCCAGTTTCGAGCGGCAGAATCTCCCTTTTGCTGGTGGATGTGCAAAACACCTTCTGCATCCCCGGCTTTGAACTCTTCGTCGGTGGGCGCAGCGGAACTGGCGCAGTGGATGACAACGTCCGCCTGTGCGAGTTTATCTACCGCAACCTGGGGAATATCGCCAACATCACCGCCACGATGGACACGCACCTTTCCCAGCAGATTTTTCATCCCATCTTCTTTGTAGACACAGACGGGAATCACCCGTCGCCGTACACCATGATTCAGGCGGAACAACTTCAGCGCGGCGAATGGAAATTCAATCCCGCCCTCGCGCCGCGTTACAACATCACCCCCGAATATGGTCAGCAAATGATGGTTCACTACGCCGAGACCTTGCGCAAGCGCGGTAAATACGCGCTGACCATCTGGCCCTATCATGCCATGCTTGGCGGAATCGGACATGCCCTCGTTCCAGCCGTGGAGGAGGCGATTTTCTTCCACTCGATTGCAAGGCTCTCCCAGCCCAGGTTCGAGGTCAAGGGCGAACATCCCTTCACCGAACATTACTCGGTCATCAAGCCTGATGTGGTCAAAGGTCCCAAAGGCGAGACACTCGGCAAACACAACGCCTCTTTCATCAAGGACTTGCAAGCGGTGGACGCGCTGGTCATCGCCGGGCAGGCAAAGAGTCATTGCGTGGCGTGGACAATTTCCGACCTGCTGGATGATATCCGCGCAACCGATCTTGAACTGGCGAAGAAGGTTTACCTGCTCGAAGACTGCACCTCGCCCGTGGTCGTCCCCGGCGCAGACTTCACCGACCAGGCAGACGAAGCCTTTGAATCCTTCGCGCAGGCAGGGATGAAACTTATCAAATCAACAGAGGTAATTGGTAATTGGTAAATGAGGAATCATGTCCATCTTCGACGGCAAACGACTGACCAACGAAACCTTCAAACTCGACATCGAACGCATGAGGCGCGGATGGTATTCAGATAAATATTTCGAGAACATCAACCGCATGTTGACCGCCCTCTCGAAGGAAGGCTATTCCTATTCGGGAGAACATCACAACCTGCCACAAGGGATTTCTCCCGAACAAATTGCCGTCGGCGACATCGAAGTGGAAATGCAATGGTTCACCCGCCGCATGGGCAAGACCACCGTCGTCGGCGTGGACAAGGCGCTTGCCATGCTGCGTCATTGCACAGGATATTTCGAAAAGGATAAGTTCATCGACACCTCAGACAAGCTCGAAGTCTGGGCGGTGCAAGACGGCTCGACGGTCAAGTACGACGGCGACCCCAGGAACATTCAGCCTGTCATCAAAGTACGCGGACGTTACCGCGACTTTGCCCTGCTCGAAACGCCCACACTGGGAATCCTCACCCGCTCCAGCCGCGTGGCAACCAACGTGTACGAAACCTTCGTGGCGTCAAAGGGCAAGCCCGTGTTGTTCTTCCCCGCCCGCTTTGACTTGCACGAAGTTCAGGCGGCGGATGGCTACGCTTACAATATCGCATTGCAGCGCTTCAATCGCGACCATGCTCACGATGTCGGCGCCTTTGTCTCGACCGACGCGCAAGGCGACTGGTGGGGCGGCGCGGGCGGCGGAACAGTGGCGCACGCGGCAATCGCCTCCTTCCTCGGCGACACCGCCGAAGCCATGATGGAATTCTCGCGCATTTTGCCCGCCCAAATTCCGCGCATTGCGCTGGTCGATTTTAACAACGACTCGGTGCGCGATTCGCTGCGCGTGCTGGAGAAAATGTTTGCCAAATATCGTGAGTTGATGGACGCGGGAAACAAAGAGGAAGCGAAGAAGTATCGCCTGTACGGCGTGCGGCTGGATACAAGCGGAAGCCTGCGCGATGTTTCCATTCAGCCACTGGGAGACCCCGCCCTTGATCTGGGAATCAACCCGCGACTCGTGTTCAACGTCCGCCAGGGGTTGGATCATGCCTGGGAAGACTGGACCCTGCCCGAAGCGTGGAAGGAGCAGGCGCGGGAATTTTGTCACCGGGTCAAAATCGTCGTCTCCGGCGGGTTTAATCCCGAAAAAATCCGCAAGTTCGAAAAACTCGAAGTGCCTGTGGATATTTACGCCGTCGGCTCCTATCTTTTCAGCAATGGCAATGGCACCACCACCGATTACACGGCAGACGTGGCGCGCGTGAAGATTCACGGCAAATGGGTGGATATGGCGAAGGTGGGGCGCAAGGTTGGAAATAATGAAAACCTGGAGCGGGTCTGGTGAAACTGATTTTGATCTACACCCTGATCGCGGGCATCATCTCAGCCGCCACCGCGCCCATTCCCGGCACATCCCTGCTGTTGACCGCGCTGGAGATTTACATGCTTGTCCATTTGGCGAAGGCAAACGACTTCAAGCTGGGTTTCAAAGAGATTGGATATTCGGCTGTGGCAATTTGGGGACTGACCACCATCTTGAAAGATTTGGCGCTGGAAATCCTGACTTTTGTCCCCTGGGTTGGATGGGCGGCGGAGGTGATTGTCGCCTCGTTATTCGTTTTCTTTTTGGGGAATCTGGCGAATCTGTATTTCAAAAAGAAGACATAGACAGCCCAACTCACGGCAAAGCGGGGACTTTAAGCAGGTAGCCCACCAGATAACCGGCCAGCGCGCTCACTGTTCCGATGACCGCCATTTCAAACCCGCTCCTCAGAGGCTGGCCCACAGTCACACGGGCTTTGTAGGCGCCGATGGCAAACAGCGTCAATGCTGTGATAAACATCGAAACCCACATGCTGACAACGACCGGCAAAAACAAGAATGGGAGCACCGGGATGAGCGAACCGATGACGGCAGATACCCCAACCACCCACGCAGCCCGAAACGCCGTTTTCCGCTCCACCGGCGCAAGACGATGTTCTTCCGCCATCATCACCGCCACCCACACATCCTGATTGGCGGTGATCGTCTCCACGATGCGGTCGAGCAATTCGCCTTTAAATCCCCTGGCGGCATAAATATCACGCACCTCTTTTATTTCCAGGTTCGGAGTTTCCCGCACGTGACGATACTCGCGTTCACGCTCGCTTTGATACAGGTCCGCGTCTGCAAGAGTGGTGGTGAATGCCACTGCGCCCATCGAAATAGACTCCGCAAAGGTAGTGGCGAGTCCTGCGACGAGAACCACGCGCGCGTCATTTGTTGCGGCGGCGATGCCCAGCACAACACCAAGCACGTTGACCAGCCCGTCCTGCGCTCCCAAAATAAAATCCGAAAGGCTCGATCCTCTTTTGTGCGGGTCCGTCTGGACATGATGCAAGACTTCGTTGATTAATTCATCGTGCGTGACAGATTTCATGTTTACCATAATACTCATATCGAACCAGCCTGATAATTGACAAATGTCACATATTCCCGGACGGAGAGAGGCGGATGCGCTCATGGGGAAGGTTCGCCCGCCAGCGCCATGGTTTAATTTCGAGTTGATTTGATTTTAAGATGGGTAATAGTACAATATACAAATGACCACCTACTGCGCCCATTGCAAATCACACCCCGAAGACACTTTCAACGTAACCTACCACAACACCCTGTACGGGTTCCCCATCGAAAGCGATGACGAACTCTTCGAGCGGCTGGTTTTGGAAATCAACCAGGCGGGGCTGTCGTGGATCACCATCCTCAAAAAAGCGGATAACTTCCACAAAGCCTACAGCGGATTCAACGTCCGCAAGGTGGCAAAGTACAACGAAGCCGCCCGCGCCCGCCTGCTTGCCGACGCGGGAATCATCCGCAACCGGTTGAAGGTCAATGCGGCAATTGTCAACGCGCAGAAAATTCTCGAACTGCAAAAAGAATTCGGCTCGTTCAAAGCCTGGCTCGACTTCCATCACCCGCTGACCAAAGACGAGTGGACCAAACTTTTCAAGAAGA
>CAILWD010000396.1 GCA_903837815.1 uncultured Chloroflexota bacterium
CTGCCGGTTCAGGAGACCTGTCATGCCACCCGATGAAAAATCACAAAAACGGGTTCAAAAACTTTTTTCCGAACTGGAACAAATCTCCAGGCAACCGCTCACGGAAACCGAAAGCGGGACGGGAAAAGGAGTGGATTCAATCGCTCCTGGCGCGCCGAAGCCAGTCGACGAGGTGGAGGTATTGCGGCAGCGTATCCGCGAGCTTGAACTACAGTTAGAGGAGGCTGGGTATCGAGCTGCTCCCTCCGCCGTTCAAATCCCTACGCCCGGTGTCATTTACGAGACGGAGGAAGTGGGGTTTGCCTATGTCGGTGAAGAGGTTTTACCGCTTAAGGCGATTCAACTCTCGCCGCAAAAACTGGAAAAAGCCCTCGAATCTCCATTGACTGACGGCGATACAACCATTGGGGCGGTAAAGGCGGTCGAACCGCCCAATGAACGAAAGTGGACTGATGACGAAGCCAAGATGGCAAACGCTGTCGCTCAACAGGTTTCCCTGCAAGTCCAAAACCTGCGTTTGCTTGCGGCAGCCGAACGCGCGCGCGCTGAAGCCCTCGCCGCCAACCGCCAGTTTACCCATCAAAGCTGGGAGTCCTTCATGGACGGTATCCGTAATAGCGAGCGTATCGGCTATGCCTACGATCAGGCGGCTGTGGAGCCTTTTATGGATTCCATCCCCAGGGAACACGATCTTCAGGAGACCATTAGCGTCCTCGACGAGCAGGTTGGCAATATCTTCCTGAAAACGGATCCATCCAATCCCCTGACCGATCAAGACCGGGAAATGGTTGCGGCGGTGGCGCGCCAGGTGGCACAACAGGTTGAAAATCTCCGCCTGCTTGCAGATGCCGCGCGCGCCCGTACCAATGCAGAAGAAGCCACGCGCCGTCTCACGCGTCAAAACTGGCAGTCGTTCACCGCCCAAAAAGGCGGGATGCTTGGTTATGCCTACAACTCGCTCCATGTGCTTCCCGTCGAGCAGGAGCAAGTCTCACAGGATATGTCTTTTACCCAACCTTTGCAGGTACGCGGCGAAATTATCGGGCAACTGGCTGTGGCAGGGTTGCAGGATGTCTCTCCGGAAACAGAGCAATTGGTGAACTCAATTGCCGAGCAGGTTGGCATCCAGGTGGAAAACCTGCGTCTATTCGAACTGAACGAAAAACGCGCCAGCGAATTGGAAACGGTCGCGGTCATCAGCACCACTGCATCCACAACTTTGGATCCGGACGAATTGTTACAAGCGGTCGTAGATTTGACCAAGGCGCGCTTCAACCTGTATCACGCGCACGTCTATCTGACCGACGAATCATGGAATACCTTGTTGTTAGCCGCGGGCGCCGGGGAGATCGGCAGGCATATGGTGATGGCTGGGCACGCCATTCCGATCAGCGCGGAAAAGTCGCTTGTGGCGCGCGCCACCCGCGAACGCGCGCCGTTGATTGTCAACGATGCGCTTGCACAATCGGATTTTCTTCCCAACCCCTACCTGCCCGATACCCGCTCCGAAATGGCCGTGCCGATGATCTCGGGTGACAAGGTGGTGGGCGTATTCGATATCCAGTCAACCGTCGTAGGCAACTTCACTCAGGATGACGCCAACATCTTCACCACCCTCGCCCTGCAAGTCGCTGTGGCGCTGCAAAATGCCCGCCTGTATCAGGAACAAAGCGCCACGGTGGCGCAGTTACGCGAGTTGGACCGCCTAAAATCATCCTTCCTCGCAAACATGTCACATGAATTACGCACCCCCCTCAACTCGATCCTCGGGTTTTCCGATGTAATGCTGGAGGAATTGGACGGTCCGCTGACCGATAATATGAGGGTAGACCTGGGGTTAATCTACAAAAACGGGCAACATCTTCTGCACCTGATCAACGATGTGCTGGATATGGCAAAGATCGAGTCGGGTAAAATGAATCTCAGCGTCGAAAAGTTCAATCTTCTGGAAATCATCGAGGAAGTAACCAGCATTACTTCCACGTTTGCCAGCGAAAAGAATCTGTCGCTGTTCATAGACTCAGCGTCGGATCGTGAGGTGGAAATCAAAGCCGACAAGATCCGCCTGCGCCAGGTGATGATCAACCTGGTAAACAATGCCATCAAATTCACAGAAAAGGGAAAAATCTCAATCCACGTGGCGCGCGAGGAAAACAATGTGTTGGTCACGGTCAAAGATACGGGCATCGGCATTCCCATGGAACTGCTCGAATCCATCTTCCAGGAATTTACCCAGGTGGATACTTCCACAACCCGCAAGGCGGGCGGTACGGGTTTGGGTCTTCCCATCAGCCGCCGATTGATCGAAATGCATGGCGGACGTCTATGGGCTGAAAGCAGCGGAATCGACGGTGAGGGATCCACCTTCTATGTATTCCTGCCCACCGAAGCCAAGATCAAGCAGGATATCGAACCAAAGGTAAAATAAGAGCATGGCAAAGCCAAAATACCTGCAATGCGCCATCTGCGGCAACCAGCAGCCCTACGAACCCTTTACCCCAGCCATCTGCAAAAAGTGCGAGGCACAGTGGCTGGAAGCAAAATACGATTACGAAACCTTCAAGCGCGACATCCTGCGCGGCTTACCGGGACGTCCATCCAACCTATGGCGCTACCAGGATGTTCTTCCAATCGGCAGCCCCGCCGGCATGGACCTGTACCCAGCCGGTGGGACGCCCCTTTGGCTGTCTCATCGCTACACGAAAAATCTTGGCTTTGACCGTGTGTACTTCAAAGATGAACGCTATGGGCCGACCAGTTCCTTCAAAGACAGACAAGCGGCTGTTGCGGTTGCAGCAATGACGGAAGGCGGCGCGCGCGAAGCCGTCATCGCTTCCACGGGGAATGCGGCGGTGGCATATGCGGCGGCCTGTGCCCGGGCGGGAATCAAACTTTGGGTTTTCATGACCAGCCTCGTGCCGCAGGAAAAATTGCGCGAAGCGGCGCTCTTCGGCGCAGAGGTTATCCGTGTCAGCGGTAATTACGATCAGACCAAGCAGATCGCCAGTCAGTTTGCGCAGCGCAAGCACCTGCTGCTGGATCGTGGCGCAAGTTCCATTCCGGCGCGCGAATCGATGAAGACCATCGCATACGAAATCGTGGAACAACTCGGCTGGCGCGCCCCCGACTGGTATATTCAGGCGGTCAGCGGCGGCATGGGGCCGCTGGGCGTGTATCAGGGTTTCAAGGAATTGTTCGACATGGGGCTGATTCAGCGTATCCCCAAAATTGCCATCATCCAGGCGGAAGGATGCTCGCCGATGGTCAAGGCATTTAAGGCTGGCAAAGAGATCGCCGACCCGGTCATTCCCGATACGCGCATCATCATTCTTTCGACGGGCGACCCCGGAAAGACCTATACCTACCTGTGGAGCGTCATCCAAAAGCATGGCGGAACAATGGAATCTGTAACCGATGCGGAGGCTTTTGAAGCCATGCGCTCTCTTGCGAAAAGCGAAGGGATGGCGGTGGAACCAGCTACCGCGGTAGCCTATGCCGGGCTTGAGAAGATGATGAAAGCCGGCGCAATTAGCAAAGATGAAGTGGTGGTGGTCAACTGCACTGGGCATACCTTCCCGGTCGAAAAGCACGTGCTTGGAGATCAGTGGGCGGTCGATGTGCATTTGAGCAAGGATCAATCTCCCGCCCCGCAGGAAGGCCTGCAAGCCGCGCTCGAAAACCTCGATGAGAAGGCGACCACTGTTTTGCTGGTGGATGACAATTCCGATGACGCCCTGCTGATCCGCAGGTTGCTGGAAGGAAAGAAATCCTACCGTGTGTTTCACGCAAAAGACGGCTGGGAGGGGCTTGCCATGGCTCGCCAGCACCTGCCGGATTTGATCGTCAGCGATCTGACCATGCCCGGTATAGATGGTTTTGGATTTGTGGAAGAGATCAAGCTGGATCCGCGCACAAAGGACATTCCCATCGTTGTGGTCAGCGCGAAGGATATTACAGTCGAAGAACGCAATCGTCTCAATGGTCATATCGAGGCGCTGTATCAAAAAGGCTCGCTGCCCACACGGAAATTTGTGGACAAGGTCATCAATGTGATCGAGGATAAAAACGGAGCCTAGAGGAGACGTTCCATGGGAAGTAACATTTTATACATTGAAGACAATCCGGATAACATGGTGCTTGTCAAGCGCGCGCTTGAATCGCGGGGGTATAAACTTCTGCAAGCCATGACCGGCCTGGAGGGCGTGGCCGCCGCCCAGGAGGAGGACGTAGACCTGATCCTTCTCGACATCAACCTTCCCGACATCGATGGGTATGAAGTGGCGCGTCGGATACGCAGCAGCGCCAAACATGCGCTGGCTTATGTCCCGATTATTGCTGTTACTGCAAACGCATTGAAAGGGGATGCAGAAAGAGCGCTCAGCGCCGGTTGTGACGTGTACATGTCCAAGCCAATCAACATCCGCGAACTGTGGGCGCGGGTGGAAGCCTTTGTACCATCTCCACATAAACCCACTTGAAAAAACGAAGGGCACTGCCATGTTTGACGCGATAAAACAACTCGTTCAACAAAAGTAAATCCATCCTGATGAGCGGGTTGTTTTGTTCAACACAGGGTCGGGACTAAAATATCTGGATTCAGCGCAAAAAAAACTGCAAGGCAAAGAGGGCAATCATCCCCGCGAGGATGGTCAGCAGGGTGTTCCTGGAATACCACGCCACGAGGATGGCAATCATCCCGGCCAGCAGGCGGGTGTTCCCGAGCGAAATGTCAAGTTGACCGGAGCGATAAAGCAGTTCAGGAAACACAATGGCGGAAAGCACGGCAGGCGGAACGTAATGCAACGCCTTGCGCATGGTTTCCGGAATATGGAACCTGCCAAATAAAAAGATGAGGGAAAAACGCATCCCAAATGTGATCAAACCCCCGATGAGCATCACCAGCCAAATGTTCATTGCCTGCCCTCCAACACTGTCCCAACTGCAATGCCTGTGAATGCGGCGAGGATTAATCCCAACTTGAACGGAAGTCCATAGGCAAGCAGGGCGACGATACCCGCGCTGACAGCCGCTGCGACCATCGGACGATTTTTCAATGCCGGCATGACCATTGCAATAAAGGTCAAGGGAAGCGCAAAGTCCAATTGCCAGTTATCGGGGATCGCCGTGCCGAGGAAGATGCCGAGCGCCGTGCTGGCCTGCCATGTGGACCAGAGCGCAAGTCCCGCCCCGAATACAAACCAGTGACTGAACGGCTTGACGCCCGTCTCCTCGTATTTGAGAACGCTTGGCGCGTAACACTCGTCGGTCAGCAGGTAGGAAAGGACTACCTTCCATTTTGGCGACACATCCTTCAAGTACGGCGCAAGCGATGCGCTGTAAAGCATGTGCCGCAGGTTGACCACCGCAATCGTCAAAATGACGACCAGTCCGGGGGCGGCATCATGCACAAGTTGTGCCGTCACGAACTGCGCCGACCCGGCAAACACGATTGATGACATCATCTGCGAAGCCGCTTTGGAAAGTCCCGCCCCAAGCGCCAGCGCGCCGTAGATCATGCCGAAGGGAAACACGCCAATGAGAAGCGGCAGTTCCGCGCGCACGCCCTCCCAAAAAGTTTTTCTTGCCTCTCCCATATAACCTCCGTATTACAAAAAATCCCGCCAACGATGTGACGGGATTTGAAAATGGACTGCCGTCCTCGTTTACTTCAAAGCTGCTTTTGCTGCGTTGATGACTTCATCATAGTTTGGTTCATCGCCCAGCGTGGGCAGATAGTTGACGTAAGTCAGTTTGCCGTCACGCCCAACGATGAACACAGAGCGGCGCAAGTAACGGCGTTCTTTGATCAGGATGCCATACTTGATACCGAATTCAGCATCGATCACATCGGAAACCACCTTCACCTTGTCTACGCCTGCGGCTCCACACCAACGGGCTTGCGCCATGGGGAAATCGGTGCTGATGGTGTAGATGACGATGTCCTCGCTCAATTTTGCGGCTTCTTCATTAAAGCGGCGGGTCTCGCGGTCACAAACGGCGGTGTCCAGCGACGGCACGGCGGACAAAATGATCACCTTGCCTTTGGACTCCTGCAAAGGGTTGACGATCGCCCAGCCTGAGATGACGGATGTAAATTCCGGCGCGGCCTGTCCAATTTTGACTTCATCGCCGATCAGGGTGGCGAACTTATCGCCGAGTTTGAAAACATCATTACGAATGGTTGTCATATTCTTTTTTCTCCTTACAACAAGTCGATGTTGGATGGGCAGATTTTACCCCTGCGGCTACCCCACCCCGCTGGATTCGGAGGCTGGTTTGGAACTGCTCGAAGTTGGCGAAGCAATCTTCTTCAACAGGTCATACCAGAAGGAGGATCCTTGTGAGACTGCCGCGGCGGTCAAGCCAAGACCGACCACCTTCAGGAAGATGAACGTAACCCAATCCATTGCCGAGGCGCCATCCACGGGGCGTTCCGTCTGCCACCAGCCGATCTTGATTGTGAGATCGCTCAACTCCTGGAGCAGGTCACTCACCTGAACATCCATGCCCTCCTGCGCCACCACCATTTGAGCTTTGGCAACAGCCAGTGTGCGCGCCTCTGCGTTGGTCCAGAGCGTCTGTGCCAGTTGGATACTGTCTGTGCCAAAGAGTACGGTGATGGCAATGGATAGAACAATGACGACACTGCGGGCATTTGCGCGAAAAGTGGCGGCGGCTTGTTCCATCATTCCTGTGAAGTAGGCCGTGGTGCGGGTACGCAGGTCGGCAATACTGGTGACGCCCTGGTTGATCCAACTGATGAAGGCGCGCTTTCCTTCGGAGTCGGGCATTTTATCCACCAAATCTGCCAATTGCAGCAGGTTCAATTCCTGTTTGCCGGTCAAACCCGCGAAATCGAAAAACGCATCCACAAGAGTGGCAACCGGAACTTTCTCGATCCTCTTCGGCTCGGTGAGTGAACGGAAAACGCTCAACGGGGTTTTGTAGCGGATGGGGCGCAGCGCATCCAACTGCGGCAGGCTGACAAAATCGCCGATCTTCTTCTCGCCGATGATCCTGATCAAGTAACCTTCCAGCGCCCTGCCACGCGCTTCGAAAAACTCGTTGATCCATTGCGTGATCAGCGAAATGATGGAGCCAAG